>SKWP01000369.1 GCA_007128865.1 Paracoccaceae bacterium | reverse complement strand
GTGAAGTACACCTTCGACGGCTTCACCGTGTCGATCGGCCACGAAGCCGGCAAGAACGTCGGTGTATCCGACCGCCACACCATGATCGGCGCCGAAGCCAAGCTCGACATGGTCACGCTGAAGGCCCTCTACGGCGAGCGCAAGCTGGGCGCCGTGAAGTCCAAGCAGTACGGCGTGTCGGCCTCGGCCAACATCGACGCGATGAACGTCACCGCCTACTACATGCGTCGCCTGAATACCTCCAAGAACTTCGGTATCGGCGCGTCCTACAACCTTGGCGGCGGCGCCCACCTGCGCGGCGCGGTCAACCGCACCCGTCTGGGCGGCGTTTCGATCAACACTGCCGACCTCGGCATCACCATGTCGTTCTGATCCAGCCGGATCACGAACGAAGGAAAGAGCGGGCCTTGCGCCCGCTCTTTTCATTTGGCTTTCTGGCCGCAGAACAACGCCGGAGCCCGCCCCCGTGACCCTTGCCACCATCCGCGACCGAATCGCCGCCGCCTGCACCCGCGCCGGCCGTCCGCCCGAATCGGTGACCCTGATCGCCGTGTCCAAGGAACAGCCCCATGACCGGGTTGCCGCGGTGCTGGACACAGGCCACCGCATCTTTGGCGAAAACCGCGTGCAGGAGGCGCAGGGCAAATGGCCCGACTGGAAGGCGCGCTATCCGGGCGTGCAGCTGCACCTGCTGGGGCCATTGCAGACCAACAAGGCCCGCGCCGCCTTCGGCCTGTTCGATGCCATCCATTCGGTCGACCGGCCAAAGCTGGTAACCACGCTGGCCCGGCTGGCCGACGAGGCCGGTCGCTGCCCCGCCCTGTTCGTGCAGGTCAACACCGGGGCCGAACCGCAAAAGGCCGGCATCATGCCCGACGATGCCGAAGCGCTGGTTGCGGCGGTGCGCAGCGCCGGGCTGCCGCTGGCCGGGCTCATGTGCATCCCGCCCTTCGATGAAGACCCGGCCCCGCATTTCCGCCTGCTGGCCGAACTGGCCGCCCGCAACGGGCTGTCGGGGCTGTCGATGGGGATGAGCGACGATTTCGAAACCGCCATCGCCTGCGGGGCCACCCATGTGCGCGTCGGATCGGCCATCTTTGGCGCCCGCGGCGGCTGAACGCAGCCGGCAGGGTCAGAACGCCACCGAAACCCCCGGAAGCCGCAATTCGCTGATCAGGTCGCGCAGTTCCTGCCGGGCGGCGACGTTGGAGATGTTCAGATGCTCCACCCCCACCTCGCGCAGGTCCAGCAGCGTCAGGCCGCGCGGGAAAAGCTCGCGAAAGATCACCCGTTCGCTGAACCCCGGCGCCACGCGAAAGCCGATGCGGCGCGCCAGATCGGACAGCGCCTCGCCCATCTTGCGCTTGTTGTGCATCTGCTGCGCGCCCAGCCGGTTGCGCAGCACGATCCAGTCGATCGGCGGCAACCCGGCCCGCGCCCGCAATTGCCGCGCCTGCCAGACCATTTCGGAATAGATCGACGGCCCCACCACCTTGCCCGAAGCATCGGTCCGCGCCAGCAGGTCGAAATCGATGAAACTGTCGTTCAGCGGCGTGATCAGCGTATCGGCCAGCGAATGCGCCACCTGGCTGAGCCGGGTATGCGAACCGGGGCAATCGATGATGATGAAATCCACCTCCGATTCCAGCCCCGCCATGGCCGCCGAAAGCCGATGATCCTGAAGGTTTTCGCCCGGCCCCAGGCTGGCGGCGGAAACCTCGGGCAGGTCGCGGAACTCGACCATCGGCAGGTCAAGCCCCCCGGCGGCGGCAAAGGCCCGGCGGTTGTCGAGATAGCGGGCAAAGCTGCGTTGGCGCAGATCCAGATCGAGCGCCCCGACCCGATGCCCCATCCGCGCCAGCGCGGTTGCGATGTGCATTGCGGTCGTGGATTTGCCACTGCCGCCCTTTTCGTTTCCGACAACGATGATATGCGCCACCGGATGCCCCCGAAAATGCAACAAGCGCGCCGGTTTCCCGGCGCGCCCTGACTATATGTTGTGTATGCAGGTTTGAAAAGCGCCGCAATTCGGCGAATGTCAGAACCCGAGACCGGCGTATTTGTTCTTGAACTTCGACACACGGCCGCCGCTGTCCATCAGCCGCTGCGTACCGCCCGTCCAGGCCGGGTGAACCGTGGGGTCGATATCGAGCGAAAGCGTATCGCCAGCGCTGCCCCAGGTCGATTTCATCTGCACCACACTGCCGTCGGTGAGCTTGACCTCGATCAGGTGGTAGTCGGGGTGGATATCCTTTTTCATCCTTGCCTCCTCAGGCTTGGGCCGCGGGGCGGTAGTTGGTCTTTTCGGCGATCCGCGCCGACTTGCCGCGCCGCGAGCGCAGATAGTAGAGCTTGGCCCGGCGCACCTTGCCGCGGCGCACCACCTCGATCGAATCGATATTGGTCGAGTAAAGGGGGAAGACCCGCTCGACCCCTTCGCCGAAGGAAATCTTGCGCACCGTGAACGAGGCCGCAACCCCGTTGCCGCCCTTGCGGCTGATGCAGACACCTTCAAAGTTCTGCACCCGTGTGCGGGTGCCCTCGGTCACCTTGTAGCCGACGCGAACGGTATCGCCGGCCTTGAAATCCGGAATGTCCTTGGCCAGAGCGGCAATCTGCTCTGCCTCGATCTGCGCGATCAGGTTCATCGCAACGGTCCTTTCTGTGGCACGGCTTGCTGCCGCGACGTGTGATGCGCCCTCAGAGCTCTCGGTCTCCGTCCGGGTCCCTGCCGTGTCTTTCACAGTAGGCCCGCCAGAGGTCAGGGCGGCGTTGTCGTGTCAGCCTTTCGGCCTGTGCCCGACGCCAGTCGCGTATGCGGCCATGGTTTCCGGAAAGGAGAATCTCCGGTATGCCACGGCCTTGCCAGACAGCGGGTCTTGTGTACTGCGGGTGCTCCAGAAGCCCGTCGGAGAAGGATTCCTCCAGCGCGGAAGCCTGATTCCCGAGCACGCGCGGTATAAGCCGGACCGTGGCATCGATCAAGGCCTGTGCTGCGATCTCGCCGCCGGTGAGGATGAAATCCCCCAATGACAGCTCTTCGACCGCGAAATGGTCGAGAACCCGCTGGTCCACGCCTTCGAAACGGCCGCACAGCAGGGTCACGCCCTGGGCCGCGGCCAGCCGCCGGGCGTCGGCCTGCTCGAACCGCCGGCCACGAGGAGACAGGTAGATGACCGGCCAGCGCACCGGATCCGGCGGTGTGCCCGCCGCGGCGATCTCGAAGGCCCGGCCGACGACATCGGCGCGCAGCACCATTCCGGCGCCACCTCCGGCAGGCGTGTCATCGACCGCGCGGTGACGGCCCTCGCCAAAGCTGCGCAGATCCAGGGTCTCCAGCGCCCAGAGGCCGGCCTCCAGCGCCCGGCCGGTCAGGGACAGGCCCAGCACCCCCGGAAACGCCTCGGGAAACAGCGTGATGACCTTGGCCGTCCATGCCTCCGCCAGCCGCGGCGGCCCACCCATCAGGTCGCGCGGCTTGACCGACAGCGAAACCGCCTTGCGACCGTGCGACCGGGGGCTGGCCGGTTCGTCGCTCATTGCGCGGCGTCCTGCTGATCCTCTTCCCAGCGGGGGCGGCGGCCGATCAGGGCTTCGAGCCCGTCACGGGCGGCCGGCATGGTCTCGCCGGCTTCGCGCATGGCTTCGTCCTCGGGCATGTCCTGCCATGCATCCGGAACCTGTTCCAGCATGGCAAGGCTTTGCCCGGCCCAGTGGGCAAGCGCCTTGTCATCGCCGGCCGCAAGGATCAGCAGAAAGGCAGCGTCGCTGTCGCCCGTACCAAGGCTTTGCTCCGCCACTTGCGGATTGGTGATCAGGACGGACAGTGCCATGTGGTCGCGCGCAAGGCCACCATTCCGGGCCCTGACGAACAGCGCAGAAACGAGATCATCGAGCGGAACCGAGCCGAGCGCGGGCGTAATCGCCGCAACCAGATCGGCTTGCCGTACAGCCTCGGGCGGCAGCGCGTCGAGCGCCGCCTCCAGCGCTTCGAGCGCGGCTTCAATGGCCTTTTCGGCCTCGTCCTCGGGCTCCGGTTCCGGCTCTGGTTCAGGTTCGGGTTCGGGTTCTGGCTCCGGCTCCGGCTCTGGTTCGGGTTCCGGCTCCGGCTCTGGTTCGGGTTCCGGTTCCGGTTCTGGCTGCGGCTCTGGCGCGGGTTCCGGTTCTGGTTCTGGCTCCGGCTCCGGAACGGGTTCCGGAACGGGTTCCGGTTGTTGCGCCTCGTTGGAACGGCGCGCCTGCTCGGCCAACTCTGCCAGTTCTTCCACTTCCTCGGGCGAGACACGCACCGCGCGGGCCACAGCTGTCGAAACCGCGCCCAGCGCCAGCGAAAACGCCAGCGAAGGCGCGAACCCCGTCCACTGCCCGATCAGAGAACCGAGCCCCAGAAACAGCGCCGCGACGATCCCGTGCACCGCGATGACAATGATCAGCGCCGGGCGCTCGACATGCAGCAACAGATGCCAGACCAGAAACAGGACAGTGTAGAAGATCCAGACCCTGTGATCAAAGCCGGGCATTCCGGCCAGAATCGCCGAAAAATAGAGCACCCCGGCAAGCGCCGGAACTGCCAGCAATCTTGTTCGTACCGTCATTCAAACAACCCTTCCGGCGGATCGGCAACAACGCACCCCGCGGCAAGATCGACCGTTGGCACGATGGCACGGGTGAAGGGCACCAGTACCGGCTCGCCCCCGCCGGGGCGCGCCACCTCCAGCAGATCGCCCGCGCCATGATCATGCACGGCGCTGATCCGCCCCAGAATCTTGCCGCCCGGATCCTGAACCGTCAGGCCGATCAGATCGGCATGATAGAATTCGTCGTCGGGAAGCGCCGGCAGCGCCGCGCGGTCGGCAAACAGCCGCACACCCCGAAGCGCCTCGGCGTCCTCGCGGCTGTCCACCCCGGACAGCCGCACGGACAGACCGCCCGAAACCGGTCCGACCAGCCTGACGACGAATTGCCGGCTGCCGTCTTCGGTCCAGAGCGGGCCGTAGCCGGCTATGGCCTCGGGGATGGCGCAGAAGCTCTTCAGCCTGACCTCGCCACGAACGCCGAACGCGCCCGCGACGGCACCCACACAGATGCGCCCCTGCTTCGTCATCAGCCAGCCCAGCCGCGGATCACTCCGCAGCCGGCGCCTCGGCCTTTGCGGCACGGGCGGCGGCGCGCTCCTTGGCCTTCTTGCCGGGCTCGGCGCGGTTGGGGTTGTTGCGAACCGCCTTGGTGCGCAGACCGGCGGCCTCGAGGAAACGCGCGACACGGTCGGTGGGCTGCGCACCCTGGCCAAGCCAGTGCTGCACACGCTCGACATTCATGCGCACCCGGTCTTCGCTGTCCTTGGGCAGAAGCGGGTTGTAGGTGCCCAGCTTTTCCAGAAACCGGCCGTCGCGCGCCATGCGGCTGTCGGCGGCAACGATGGAATAATGCGGGCGTTTCTTGGAGCCCCCGCGGGCGAGGCGGATTTTCACGGCCATGGTCTTCAATCTCCTTGCATCGGCGTGATCATTGGGATGGTGGCCCCGAAACGGCCGGGGACCGGTCAGCTGCGCATCTGCTCGTGGTGACGGATCACCTCCGAGATGATGAAGTTCAGGAACTTGCGGGCGAATTCCGGATCGAGATCGGCCTCGCGGGAAAGCCGTTCGAGCCGTTCGATCTGGCGCGCCTCGCGGGCCGGGTCTGCGGGCGGCAGGGCATGCTCGGCCTTGAGCCGGCCAACGGCCTGCGTGCGCTTGAACCGCTCGGCAAGCGTGAACACAAGGATTGCGTCAAGCCTGTCGATCGACTCGCGATGCTCGCGCAACACTTCGGCGGCAAGGGTGGCTGTGTCGGTCATGCTGGCCTCGCAGTCTGTGGGGCATGGCGCCAGACCTCGGCCACGGCAGCCGAGGCCGGATCGGCGATGGAACCGTCCGGCCGGGCGCCAAGCCGCTGCGCCAGCCGGCGCGAGGCGGTGTTGCCCGGATCGATGTAACTGACCAGCCCGGTCAGGCCGAGCGGGCCCAGCACATGGGCACGCGCCGCAGCGGCGGCCTCGGCGGCATAGCCCCTGCCCCGCGCATCGGGCAGGAACAGCCAGCCCAGCTCGGGCTCCTGATCGCCGGGCTCGAAGCCCACCAGCACGAAACCCAGCACCGTGCCGGCCTTGTCGGTCACCGTCCACAGCCCGTGGCCGCGCAGCAGCCAGGTACCGACCGTGGCGGCGAATTCAGTAAAGGCGCCGGTCTCGTCATGCGGCCCGCCCAGATGGCCTTCGGCATCCGGCACCATGATCGCGATCCAGGCCTGCGCATCCTCCAGCACCGGCGCGCGCAGGATGCAGCGCGGGGTTTCAAGCCTCGGCAGCCGGTCGCGAAGGGCGGCCGCGAAATCGGCAGCCGCGCCCTTGATCGGTGTCATATGCGCGGCGATCATGTTGCCGCCTCCAGCACTGACGGATGGCGCCAGATCTGGACAGGCCACTCTATCAACACCCCGTCACGCTCGAACTGCGCGCCCAGCCGTTCGGCCAGACGGATCGAACGGACGTTTTCCGGATCAATGCAGGAAATGGCCCGGTCTAGCCCCTGATGCCGCGCCGCGTGGTCGCGGGCGGCGCGGGCGCCTTCATGCGCCAGCCCCTGTCCTTCGAAACCATCGTAGATATGCCAGCCCAGTTCCGGCTCGTCCCAACCGTCGTGAAAGATCATGCCGATCCGTCCGGCAACGGCTCCGGTGGCCCGGTGTTCCAGCATCCACATCCCGAAGCCGCGCAGTGCCCAATGCCCGAAGGCGCCCAGGAATCCGCCCCAGCTGCGGAAACGCGGGTAGGGGCCGCCCACGAAGCGTGACCGCTCGGACGCACCGAAGGTCGCGAAGGCCTCGAAATCGCCCGGCTGCGGGCCGCGCAGAATCAGCCGTTCGGTGTGCAGCACCGGAATGGGAAGGGCGAAGGCGGCGTTCATTTCTTCCGACCGAGTCCGGACAGGCCGGAAGGCAGCGACAGCCCGCCGGGCATGCCGCCCGGCCCCATCCCGGCCATGCCCTGCTGCATGCCACGCGCCAGATCGCGCATCTGTTCGGGCGACATCTTGGACGGGTCCGGCATGCCGCCCTTGCCGGTCATCTGGCGCATGGCCTGCTTGAGCATCCCGCCCTTGCCCATCTTCTTCATCATGTCGGCCATCTGGCGCTGCATCTTGATCAGGCGGTTGAGGTCGGCCACCTCCATCCCGGCGCCGGCGGCGATGCGCTTCTTGCGGCTGGCCTGCAGGATGTCGGGGTTTGCCCGCTCGCGCTTGGTCATCGAATTGATCAGCGCGATCTGGCGCTTGAGCATCCGGTCGTCGAAACCGGCGGCCTCGGCCTGTTTCTGCATCTTGCCCATGCCGGGCATCATGCCCATCAGCCCCTGCATGCCGCCCATCTTGAGCATCTGTTCAAGCTGGCCCCTCAGGTCGTTCATGTTGAACTGACCCTTCTGGAAGCGCTTCATCATCCGCTGGGCCTGTTCGGCCTCAAAGGTTTCCTGCGCCTTCTCGACCAGGGCGACGATATCGCCCATGCCCAGAATCCGGCCGGCAATGCGGTCGGGTTCGAACACCTCCAGCGCGTCGGTCTTTTCACCCAAGCCCACAAAACGGATCGGCTTGCCGGTGACCGCGCGCATCGACAGCGCCGCACCGCCGCGGCCGTCGCCGTCCATCCGGGTCAGCACCACGCCGCTGATACCGAGCTTGCCGTCGAATTCGGTGGCGACGTTTACGGCATCCTGCCCGGTCAGGCCATCGACGACCAGCAGCGTCTCGCGCGGGCTGGCCACGTCGCGCACCGCCTGCACCTCGTCCATCAGCACCGCGTCGATGTGCAGACGGCCGGCGGTGTCGAGGATATAGACATCATAGCCGCCGAGGCTGGCCTGGGTCTTGGCGCGCCGCGCGATCTCGACCGCGGACTGGCCCTTGACGATGGGCAGGGTATCGACGCCGATCTGGGTGCCGAGGATCGCCAGCTGTTCCATCGCCGCGGGACGGTTGGTGTCGAGGCTGGCCATCAGCACCCGCTTGCCTTCGCGCTCCTTCAGGCGGCGGGCAAGCTTGGCGGTGGTGGTGGTCTTGCCCGACCCCTGCAGGCCGACCATCAGGATCGGCGCGGGCGGATTGTCGATCTTCAGCTTGCCGGGGTCGCCTTCGCCCGTCAGCGTGGCGATGAGTTCGTCATGAACGATCTTGACGACCTGCTGACCGGGCGTGACCGATTTGGTGACTGCCGCACCGGTGGCCTTTTTCTGGACGCGCGAGATGAAGTCGCGCGCTACCGGCAGCGAAACATCAGCCTCCAGCAGCGCCACGCGCACCTCGCGCAGGGCGGTGCGCACATCCTCTTCGGTCAGCGCACCCTGTCGGGTCAGCCGCTCGAAGACGCCTGACAGACGCTCGGAGAGGTTTTCGAACATGCCCGACTCCCGACCCGGCGCCGGCCTTGCAGCCGTACGCGCCAAACGAAGATTGCACCCGCGGGCGAATGATCGCTGGCGGGTGGCGATCCCCGCAGCCTGCGGGGACCGGAAGCACGCACACTTCCGGAATTGCGGATGCCGGCCTACTGTGGTCCTGCCCGGAAGTCAAGCAAAGCGCAGGGCCCTGGTGTTCACCACCTGACGACAGATACCCACCGAGCGCTTGGTTCCCAAAGCGGACGGTTGGCCAGGTCACAGACACAGGGCGGTGCTCGACCGCCGGGTGGGGGTTCCAACGGCGGATACCCAGGCGGTTTATGGTGCAAGAACTTCCGACGGCTCCACGGATTTCACCGTTGCAGGGCGCCCGCCCGTCGTGCCGAAGGCACGCCTGCGGCGTGACGGGGGCGGTCGGGCGCGGCCCGGCGGCGCTGCGCGCCTTGATTCCGGGCCATGGGGGGCGGCGTCATCTCCGTCCCGCATAGCTGCCCCTCGCCTCGCATGGCGGAAACTGGTGTCAGGTTGGGAACGCTAGCGGCGTTCGTAGAACACCCGCCACAACCAGACCAGCAACAGCGCCCCGGCGACGGCGGCGGCGAGATGGACCACCCACAACGACACCGTGGACAGAAACCGCAGCCCGAAGGCCCCCACAAGCGCGCCCATGACGCCCAGAAACATCGTTGTCGGAACATCGGTGCGCATGCCCATCAACCGGGTGGCCAGATAGCCGGCCCCTGCACCGATCACCATCAGCAACACCACCGGCATGCGCGCATCCCCCGTTGCGGGCCTAGGCCAGATACCCGCGAAAGTCCCCGATCACCCGGTCGTAGACCGCGCGCTTGAACGGCACGATCCCGGCCAGGAGTTCATCTGCCGGAACCCAGGCCCAGCGGCTGAATTCCGGCTGTTGCGTGGACAGCACGATTTCGTCGTCCTGCCCGAGATAGCGCATCAGATACCACAACTGGCGCTGGCCGCGATAGCGCCCGCCCCAGACCCGCCCCAGCAGTTCCGGCGGCAGGTCGTAGGTCAGCCAGTCGGGCGTTCGGGCCAGCACCTCGACCCGATGCGGCGGAATGCCGGTTTCCTCGGCCAGTTCGCGCAGCGCCGCATCGCCGGGGTCTTCGCCCGGATCGATCCCGCCCTGGGGCATCTGCCATGCCGGCAGTTCGGAATCGATGCGCTGGCCGGCAAACACCAGCCCCTCGGAGTTGATCAGCACCACACCGACACAGGGCCGGTACGGCAGCGTTGCGGGATCGGGGCGGGCCTTGGACATGGTTGCCGGAAACAGGGGCCGGGTCAGGGCGCGGGGGCGGCCCCGGGCCGCCCCCCGACGCCTGCCTTACCGGCCGTTGAGTGCCGAAAGCCCGCGCAGGATGTCGAGCGCATAGGCAAGCTGATAGTCTTCCTCGCGCAGGCGCGCGGTTTCTTCGACAATGCGCCGCTCCTCTTCGAGCTGGCGACGCTCGTCCTCGGTGATGCTGTCGTTCTGCAGGCTGCCGCGCAGCTGCGATTCGCTGCGGCTGGGCCGCGCCGGCTGGTCGCCGTTTTCGCCTGCCGGGCGGCGCGGCGGCTGCTGCACGACGATATCGGGCGACACGCCCAACGCCTGGATCGACCGCCCGGAAGGCGTGTAGTAGCGCGATGTGGTGATGCGCATCGCACCGTCACCGCGCAGCGGCATGACTGTCTGAACCGAACCCTTGCCAAAGCTGCGGGTGCCGACAACGATGGCACGACGATGGTCCTGCAGCGCGCCTGCAACGATCTCGGAGGCCGAGGCCGAACCGCCGTTGATCAGCACCACGATGGGCTTGCCGTCGATCAGGTCGCCGCGCGAGGCGTTGAAGCGTTCGCCCGCGCTTTCGTGACGGCCGCGGGTGGATACGATTTCGCCCTGATCCAGAAAGGCGTCCGAAACCCGGATTGCCTGGCTCAGCAGCCCGCCCGGGTTGTTGCGAAGGTCCAGCACCACACCGCCCAGGCTTTCGACGCCGCCAAGATCGCGGATGGCATTCTCGATGCCCTCGCGCAGGTTGGGATAGGTCTGGTCGTTGAAGGTGGTCACCCGCAGGATCAGCACATCGCCTTCCATGCGGCTGCGCACTGCGGTCAGGCGGATGGTATCGCGGATGATCGACACGTCGAACGGCTCTGACAGCCCTTCACGCACGACCGTTATGACGATTTCCGAACCGACAGGCCCGCGCATCAGTTCCACCGCCTGATCGAGGGTCAGGCCCAGCATCGATTCGCCGTCGACATGGGTGATCAGGTCTCCGGGCTGGATCCCGGCGGCATCGGCCGGCGTCCCGTCGATGGGCGACACGACCTTGACGAAGCCGTCTTCCTGGGTGACCTCGATCCCCAGACCGCCGAATTCGCCCCGGGTCTGCATCCGCATGTCCGAGAAATCCTTGGGCGGCAGATACCCCGAGTGCGGATCGAGCGACGTGAGCATGCCGTTGATCGCGGCCTCGATCAGATCGGCGGGATCGACCTCGTCGACATAGCTGGCCCGGATGCGTTCGAAGATGTCACCGAACAGATCGAGCTGCTGGTAGACCGAGCGGTTGTTGGCCGCTTCCTGGGCAATCAGCGGCCCCGCCACCTGGGTGGTCAGAAGCGTTCCGGCCAGCACACCGGCCGCGGCGGCCAACAGATATTTCCTCATCGCGTCTAGTCCCCGATCTGCGCGAACCAGCCGGAAGGATCGACCGGCCCGGTCCGCTGCCTCAGTTCAAGATACAGCGTTTCGCTGCGTTCGTCACCGCCCCCACCGGACGCGGCAGACAGGAACTCCATCGCCCGCGGCTCTGCGCCGCCCATCAGCCCCAGCGGCGCGCCGGCCGCAACCACCGCGCCGGGCCGACCGTACACCACGTCGAGCCCTGCCAGAACCAGCAGATAGTCGTCGTCGGGCTCTAGCACCATCACATTTCCGTAGTCGAGCAGCGGGCCGACATAGCGGATGGTCGCCGGCCACGGGGCGCTGACCAGTGCGCGCGGCCGGGTGGCGATGACAAGCCCGGGGCGCCGCACGCCGGCTGCATCGGCCTCGCCGGCACGCCGCAGCAGGGTTCCGCGAACCGGCAGGGGAAGCTGCCCGCGCGCCTGATCGAAACGCACCGGCCCGGCAGCGCCGTCGCCCGCCGACGGCAGATCGGCCAGCCCCTGGGCAAAGGCGGCAAGGGTGTCGGCCCGCTGCGCCAGCGCGGCCAGCGCCTCGGTATCGGCGGCCACCGGCGCCGGCAGTGCATCGCGGTCGGCAATGGCGCGGCTCAGTTCGACCCGGGCCTGCTGCATGGCCCGCAGCCCGTGTTCGAGATCTTCGGCCATTGCCTCGCGCAGGGCGCGGATGGTTGCCAGTTCGCGTAACTGCGCGCGCAGGGTCTCGGCTTCGGCAGCCAGTGCAGGCGTGACTTCGGCCAGCAGCATCCCCGAGCGCACCGTTCCCAGTGGCCCCGAAGGATGCAGCAGCAGCAGCGGCCCGCTGGTGCGTTCGACCGTGGAAAGCACCGCCAGCAGCTGGGCCAGCTGCGCGCTGCGGGCATCGAAGCCGCGCCGCAACGATGCCTCGCGGATCGCAGCCTGCCGCAGGCTTTCGCGCAAGGCGCCCAGCCCGTCCTCATGGGCGCGGATCGTTGCCGTCAGCGCCGCCACCCGGTCGCGGGCACCTGATGCAGCAGCCAGTGCCGCGCCGGCCTCGCGCAGTGCCGCTGCGGCGGCTTCGGCCCTTTCGACGACGGTTTCGGCCGCTGCAGGCGCCGCACAGGCCATCGCCAGCATCACCGCCAGCGCCGGCATTCGCAGCGCATGCCGAACCGCGGTCATGGCTCCACGATCAGGCTCTGGCCAGTCATCGCGGCCGGCACGTCGAGCCCCATGAGCGCAAGCACGGTGGGCGCCACATCGGCAAGTCTTCCGTCGCGCAGGCGCGCGCCCTGCGGCCCGCCGATCAGCGCAACCGCCACCGGGCTCAGGGTGTGGGCGGTATGCGGCCCGCCGGTGGCCGGATCGATCATCACCTCGCAATTGCCAT
>SKWP01000412.1 GCA_007128865.1 Paracoccaceae bacterium | reverse complement strand
AGGCCCGCAGCCAGTGCGATACCGATGCCTTTGCCCCGGTGGACTGGCCCGAAACGAAACCCGCCGACTGGATCGCCGGGCAGGCCGGAAACGGGGCGCGGATCGGCTTTGACCCGTGGCTGCACACGCCCGACGAAATCGCGCGCCTGCGCGATGGCCTGAAGGGCAGCGGCGTCATCCTCCAAGCGGTGACCGGCAATCCGCTCGACGCGGTCTGGCCGGACCGGCCGGCACCGCCCGCCGGCACCCTGCGCGACCATCCCGTGGCGCTGTCCGGGCGCACATCGGCCGAAAAACGCGCCGAACTGGCCGAGGCCCTGCGCAAGGCCGGCCAGCGCGCAGCGGTGCTGACCCTGCCGGAAAGCATCTGCTGGCTGCTGAACATCCGCGGCAGCGACGTGCCGCGCGTGCCGGTGGCGCAGGGCTTTGCCATCCTGCACGACGACGGTGGCGTGGCGCTGTTCATGGACCCGGCAAAGCTGGCCGGACGGGCGGCCGGGCCGGGACTGGCCTTTCATCCGCCGGCGGCCTTCCTGCCTGCGCTGGCCGGGCTGGAAGGCCCGGTGCGCATCGACCCGGCCACCGCGCCGGTGGCCGTGGCCGATGCGTTGGCCGCCGCCGGCATCAGCGTGGTGCACGGCCGCGACCCCTGCCTGCTGCCCAAGGCCCGCAAGACCGCGGCCGAGCTTGCAGGCGCCCGCGCCGCCCATCTGCGCGATGGCGCGGCGATGGCCGAATTCCTGTGCTGGCTCGACGGACAGGCCGAAACGCTGGTCGCCGACCCTGCCCATGCGCTGACCGAAATCGACGTGGTGCGCAGGCTCGAAGCCTGCCGGCAGGCAACCGGCCGGCTGGAGGATATCAGCTTTGACACCATCGCCGGGTCCGGCCCGAATGCCGCCATCGTGCACTACCGGGTGACCGAGGCCAGCAACCGCCGGCTTCGGCCGGGCGAGGCGCTGCTGGTCGATTCGGGGGCGCAGTACCGCGACGGCACCACCGATATCACCCGCACCATCGCCCTGGGCGACGTCCCCGCCGAAATGCGCGCCGCGGCCACACGGGTCTTGCAGGGCATGATCGCGATTGCCCGCGCGCGCTTTCCCAGGGGCGTGGCCGGGGCGCATCTGGATGCGCTGGCGCGCTATCCGCTGTGGCTGGCCGGGCAGGATTACGACCACGGAACCGGCCACGGGGTCGGCAGCTTCCTGTCGGTGCATGAAGGCCCGCAGCGGCTGTCGCGGTTGTCGGATGTGGCGCTTGAGCCGGGGATGATCCTGTCGGACGAACCCGGCTACTACCGCGCCGGCGCCTTTGGTATCCGGATCGAGAACCTTGTCGTGGTGCAGCAGGCCGGGGCTGTTGCCGGCGGCGATGACCGGGCGATGCTGGATTTCGAGACCCTCACGCTGGCCCCCATCGACCGCAGGCTGATCCTGCCCGATATGCTGTCAGCGCCGGAACGCGCCTGGCTCGACACCTATCACGCCCGGGTGGCGGCGGCCCTGTCGCCGCTGGTTTCGGCGCCGACGCGCGCCTGGCTGGAACGGGTCACGGC
Organism: Paracoccaceae bacterium; assembly: GCA_007128865.1. GTDB lineage: Bacteria > Pseudomonadota > Alphaproteobacteria > Rhodobacterales > Rhodobacteraceae > Rhodobaculum. The sequence continues at coordinate 1,845 of SKWP01000412.1, read as the reverse complement.
GCCGTTGTGATGCCTGCGCACAGCGCCTGCCGGGCGGCGTGGTACTCGCGCCCGATGCGGGCAATCAGTTCGGCCGCCGGGACCACCGCGCGCACCGCCCCGATGCCCTGGCCGGCACCCCATATCTGCGACCATGCCTTGGCCCCGGCGGCGGCCTTGGCATAATCCATCATTGCGCCCGGTGCGGAAGGCAGCGCATCGGGGTCGAGCCCGGCGTTGCGGATCGACGGGCCGAGGTAGTTGCCCGTAATGCCGGTGAACATCGCCGAGTTCACGATGTCCCCGGCGCCGCAATCGACGATCATCTGCTTGTAGCCGGGCGCGGCATTGGCTTCATCGGTGGCGATGAAGGGCGAGCCGACATAGCCGAAATCGGCCCCCGCCGCGATCGCCGCCAGCAGCGACCGCCCGGTGGCGATGGCCCCAGACAACAGCAGCGGACCATCGAACCAGGCGCGGATTTCCTCGATCAGGGCAAAGGGTGACAGCGGCCCGGCGTGGCCCCCGGCACCGGCCGCCACCGCGATCAGCCCGTCGGCCCCCTTGGCGATGGCCTTGCGGGCGAAGCGGTCGTTGATCACGTCATGCAGCACGATGCCGCCGGACTGATGGGCGGCGATGTTGACCTCTTCGCGCGCGCCCAGCGAGGTGATCCAGATCGGCACCTTCCAGCGCGCGCAGATGTCCACATCGCGTTCCAGCCGGGTGTTTGAGCGGTGAACGATCTGGTTTACGGCAAAGGGCGCGGCGGGCCGGTCGGGATTGGCCTGATTATGCCGGTCGATGCCTTCGGTGATGCGGCGCAGCCAGTCTTCCAGCGCCGGCGGATCGCCCGGTGCCTCCCGCGCGTTGAGCGCCGGAAAGCTGCCAACCACCCCGGCGCAGCATTGCGCCAGCACCAGATCGGGGTTCGAGACGATGAACATCGGCGCCGCCACCATCGGCAGGCGCAGCCCGCTCAGCACCTGCGGCAGGGGCCGCCGCACCGGTGTCGCATCCATCGCCTTCCCCCTATCCGCCAGTCCCCGCACAGTTGCCGGGTCACGCACCGATGCGCAACCCCGGGCGGGTTCAGCGTGGCAGCAGCCAGGCGTCCTGCGGCACCGGATCGTCAAAGGTCTTGACGGTATCGGCCAGCGCCTCGTCCACCAGATGGTCGATCAGTTCGGAAAACAGCAAGGGCCCATCAGGCGCGGCCTCCCACAGGAAAAAGCCGTAGGAACCGGGGATCGGGTTGATTTCGTTGAACCACAACTGCCCGGTCGCGCCATCGACCATGAAATCCAGCCGCGGCGCCCCGCGTGCGCCAAGTTCGCGAAAGACGGTGGCGGCATGGCTGCGTAGCGCCGCGCGCAGCCCGGCGGGCATTTCGGGTTCGATGTCGCGGGTCAGCGACAGCATGCCTTCGGACGGCCGGTAGGTGCCCTTGGCCCCGCCGCCGCCGGAAAGGTACTTTTCGCGGAAATCCAGCAATTCCTCGCTGCTGCGCGGCCGTTCGATGGCCGAAAACCGTATCTCGCCGCCCCGGCGCAGCACCGCGATGTTGTATTCGGTCAGGTTGCGCACCTGCGGCTCGATCATCGTCACGATGTCGCGCCGGGCCAGCCCGCTGACCAGATGCACAAGCTCGTCCTCGGTGCGCGCCAGCCCCACGCCGATGGAAGATCCTAGGCTTGCGGGCTTGACCACCGCCGGCAGGCCAAACCCGGCGCGAACCGCGGACAGATAGCGGTCGTGATCATCCTCTTCGCCGCGGCGCACCAGCACATGGTCAAGCACCGGCACCCCGGCCGCGCGGGCGACCGTCTTGGTCAGATCCTTGCGCATGGCAACGGCCGAATGGGT
>SKWP01000017.1 GCA_007128865.1 Paracoccaceae bacterium | reverse complement strand
CTGGCCCCGACCAACAAGGCCGCATCGGTCCTGCGCAACCGCGGTGTGCCGGCCACCACCATTCACCGCATCCTTTATACGCCGGTCTATGACCCGGAGTACGAAAAGATCGCCGAATGGCTTGCCGGGCAGGGCGCTCGGCCGGAAACCGGGGCGCTTGATGCCGTCGCGCTGGACCGCGCGCGCGCCTTTTACGACCAGATCCCATCGATTCCGGGCGCGCTGGCGGCGGCCGGGCTGCGCGGGTCCGATTTCATCAAGGGCTGGAAACGCCGCGAATCGCCGCTCGATGTCGGTTTCGTGGATGAGGCATCGATGCTGGACGAACGCCAGTTCGACGATCTGCGCGAGATCTTTCCAACCCTGATCCTGTTCGGCGATCCCGCCCAGCTTGCCCCGGTCGGCCAGTCGGGAACCATGGTGTTCGAAAGGCTGCCCGAAGCCCGGCGTCAAAACCTGCGCCGCATTCACCGGCAGGCGGGTGACAACCCGATCCTCGACCTCGCCCATGCGCTGGCCGATCCGGCCCTGGACTTCGATCGTTTCGAACGCATGCTGGCCGACACCGCCGCCGATGACGACCGCGTGGTGCTGGCGGGCCGGGTCGATGCCGACATGATGGCGCGTTCGCCGGTGCTGGTGTGGCGCAATGCCACCCGGATCCGGCTTGTTCATGCCTTCCGCGCGGCTCACGGCGCCCCTGCCGATACCCTTCTGCCGGGAGAGCCGCTGATCTGCGATGGCCTCGAATTGCCGCTCAAGCACCGCCGCCGCCGGATCGACCTGGAGGCGCGCGGGCTGATCAAGGGCGCGCAGGCAATCTATCTGGGCGCCGGCAGCCGCGAAGGGTTTTCGCGCCTGCACCTGATCGGGGCCGAGGATCCGCGCCTGGCGGTGGCCTCGATCATCAAGATCGAACAGCCCGATTCAGAAGAACCCGTCATCCCCCATGCCGCGCGCATGGGCGCGGCCTTTCTGCACGGGGCGGCGGTGACCATCCACAAGGCGCAAGGGTCGCAATGGCCCGAGGTCCAGGTCTTTGCCCCCGATATCCGGGCGGCGGCCTATTCCGGCCGCGAAGAGGCCGGCATCGCGCTGTGGAAGCGGCTGGCCTATGTCGCCATTACCCGTGCCGAACGGCGCCTGCACTGGGTGACCCGCTATCGGCTGGCGCGGCCGCTGGTGGCGCTTGGAACCGAAGACCTTCCCGCGCCGTCGGTGCCGCTGCGGTTGCAGCCGGACCGACCCGGCGCGTCGGCGGGCTGAGGCAGGATATCGATGCGCATCTGATAAAAGGGCGACGACACCCGGGAGGAGGTGGGTGTCGCCGCCTGATCCTGCAGGTCGCCCTCTGGGAGGAGGAGGGAAGGCGCCCGCATCGTCCCCGGTCTGAAGACCGGGCCGCGGCAACGGCGCCAGGGAGGAGGACGGCGCCTTTTCCGCGTCTGCGGCCGTCCCGAGGGAGGAGGAACGGACCGACCGCATCTTGTTCAGGGGCCATGCCCCCGGAATTTCGAGGGTGGCGCGCGGGAGGAGGATGCGCGCCACCGCTCTGTCAAGAGCCCCTGGGAGGAGGTAGGGGCCTCGATAACCCGAGCCGGCTTCCTGTTTTCGTCAAAGCCCGTTTCCCGGTGCTCTGTCAGTCAGTCTGACTCGCTTCGTTGACCCCAATCTAGGCAGATGCTGCGTTTGCACAATAGTTTTTTGCTGCAATGCAGCTATGCACTGTCAGCATGTCGGGAGTGCTTGAAAATGCAACGCAATCCAACGCCTGCGTGCCGAAATTTGCGGCAAGTTTCGGGCTTGCCCCTTGCCGCCGCCCGGTTTCGGGACAAGGTTCGCCGCAACCCGTCAGTTCAGGAAGCAGATCATGCCCCCAAGTCGCGAGGATATCCTTTCCGCACTCGACCGAATCGCCGTGCCCGGAGGCGGTACACTGGTTTCGCGCGACCTGGTTCGGGCGCTTGCCGTTGACGGCGGCATCGTTCGTTTCGTGATCGAGGCAGAATCCCCGCAGGCCGCACAGCAGCTTGCCGGCGCGCGCGCCGAGGCCGAGGCCGCGGTTGGTGCAATGCCCGGCGTGGCAAGCGCTCAGGTGCTGCTGACCGCCCATGGCCCGGCGCCAAAGGCGCCCGAGCCGCCCAGTCTCAAGATCGGCCGGCACCCCACCGCGCAGGCGGGGCCGGCACGGATAGCCGGGATTGATCGCATCATCGCGGTGGGATCCGGCAAGGGCGGGGTGGGCAAGTCCACCGTCTCGGCCAATCTGGCGGTGGCGCTGGCGCGGCGCGGCCGGCGGGTGGGATTGCTGGATGCCGATATCTATGGCCCCAGCCAGCCGCGGATCATGGGCATCAACCGCCGGCCGTCCTCGCCCGACGGCAAGACGATTCTGCCCCTGCACGCCCATGGCGTGACGCTGATGTCCATCGGCTTCATGCTTCCCGATGACGAGGCGGTGATCTGGCGCGGGCCGATGCTGATGGGGGCGCTGCAACAGCTGCTGACGCAGGTCGTCTGGGGCGATCTGGATGCGCTGATCGTGGACATGCCGCCGGGCACCGGCGATGTGCAGCTGACCCTGTGCCAGAAGACCGAAGTCACCGGCGCCATCGTGGTATCCACGCCGCAGGATCTTTCGCTTCTGGACGCGCGCAAGGCGCTGGCCGCCTTCGAGCGGTTGAAGACGCCGGTGCTCGGGCTGGTCGAGAACATGTCCACCTATGTGTGCCCGAATTGCGGGCATGAGGAGGCCGTCTTTGGCGATGGCGGCGTGCAGGCCGAGGCCGCGCGGCTGGGGCTGCCGTTTCTGGGCGCGCTGCCGCTGAACATCGATATCCGCGTTTCGGGCGACAGCGGCACTCCGGTTGCGGCGACGGATTCGCCGCTCGCCCGTCCGTTTCTGGACCTGGCTGACCGCCTGATCGCCGACGGCAAGGGCTGATCGCCCCGGCGCCCGGCGCATCCCGCGGTGTTTCGGGCCCGTGATCGGGGGGCTCTGCCCTTGCGTTGACCGGAATGGCGGGCAGGTGCCGGGGCGCCCTGCGTTCGCTTCGCACTCTGCCGGCCGCGTCAGGGTTTGCCGGGACGGCTGCCCGAGGCCCCTTCGGGCAGCCTTGTGCCTGTATCGCAGCCCATGGCGGTGCCCGCTGCCGCAATCCGAAACCCCTGCAAGGATGGCGCCGGGATTTCATGGAACCGTGCGGCATCGGGCCGAATCGCCCTGCGCCATGCAACGCCCGCTTGCCCCTGTGCCGCACACGGCGCCGTGATTCGCCGTGAATCAGCGCCTTGGACACATGAGACTGCCTGTTTCTGCCATCCGGCAGACGATCTTGCGAGATTTTCCGGGATAACATGGAACTGTTGCGGGTATGCATCACTTACTACATGTGGTGGTTGAAT
>SKWP01000234.1 GCA_007128865.1 Paracoccaceae bacterium | reverse complement strand
CGGACGGAACCGGCGGGTAATCAGCCGGGCTCGGCTGCCGGCAATTCGCGCGGGATCACAAAGGCAACTTCCTCGGCGGTGCCGGGGCGGATGTCCGGCCAGCCTTGCGCGGGAAAATCGGCAACCAGCGTGGCAGCGGTCGGATAGCCGGAAAACCGCGGATGCGACGGCCGCCGGGAAAGCAGCTCATCGGCCAGCCGCGCAATGCCGGGGTTGTGGCCCAGCATCAGCACGCAGCCCACCGCCGGCGCCGCGCGCAGCCGTTCCAGCATCCTGTCGCTGCCGCAGTGATAAAGATCGGGGCAGATTACCGGCTCTGGCGCGTTGCCAAGCCGCGCGGCGATGCGATCCCAGGTTTCGCGGGTGCGCAGGGCCGATGACACCAGCGCCGCATCGGGAACGTACCCCTGCCGGCGCAGCCAGTCACCGATACGATCCGCGGCATCGCGGCCGCGCGCGTTCAGGATGCGGTCATGATCGGTCAGCAGCGGATCATCCCATGCGGATTTGGCGTGGCGGGTCAGGATCAGGCGCAAGGTCATCGGTTATGAAAGCTCCGCATGTGAAAGGCCGATTGTTCGGGGCGGCGACCATAGGCGGCCGAGACCGGACAGGCGCGCCGCACGCCGCAGCCGCGCGCCATGCAATCGCCGCCCTCGGCGGTATCCAGAAAGGCATGGCAGGCCGGCACGTCATATCCCTGTGCGCCAAGTGCGCCCGCGGGGCAGGCCGAAAGGCAGGGCTGGCTGCAGCCTTCGCAGGGGGCCGGGCCCGGCGCCTCGGGCAGCGGCAACCGGCCCGGCAGCAACAGCGCGCCGCGATAGGACAGCATGAGCCCGGCCCGGTCATGGACCAGAAGCCCCACCGGCGATACCCATGCCCGCCCCGAGCGCAACGCCCAGCGCTGGAACGGCGCAAAGGGCGGCCCGCCAAAGGGAAACCGGGCCTTGCCCCCCAGCGCACAGGCTATCCGCCCGATCACCCGACGCGACCAGCGGTCGAGCGGGTCAGGCGCGCCATCGGCGAATTCCGGCGCAGCATTCACATGCTGCCAGAAGCCGGGTTCGTCGGGCCCCAGCAGCACCAGCGTGCCGGCGACCGGCGGCAGGGCATCATCCACATCGGGATGGAAGGCGCCGAACACCGCCAGCCGCTCGGGCCCGGCAAGCTGGGTTACCCGGTCAAGGGTCAGCGGCGGCGGCGGCGCGTTCACGGCGCCGGCTGTGGACGGATGCGCGGCTCGCTGTCCCGGATCAGGCTGCCGGCGCCATGGTTGGTGAACAATTCCAGCAGGCAGGCGTTCGGAGCGCGGCCATCCAGGATCACCACCGCACGAACGCCGCCCTCGATGGCCGCCAGCGCGGTTTCGGTCTTGGGAATCATGCCGCCGGCGATCACCCCGGCTTCGGTCAGGGCGCGCACCTGATCGGGCCGCAGATCGGTTATGACCTGGCCTTCGGCATCCTTCACGCCAGCGACATCGGTCAGCAGCAGCAGCCGGTCGGCCCTGAGCGCCGCCGCGATGGCCCCGGCGGCGGTGTCGCCGTTGATGTTGAAGGTTTCGCCCGCCCGGCCGGTGCCCACAGGGGCCACGACCGGGATGATCCCCGCCGAAAACAGCGTGTGCAGCACCTCGGGGTTGACGGTATCGGGCTTGCCGACGAAACCCAGCTCGGGGTCGTCGGGTGTGCAGACGATGAGGTTTGCATCCTTGCCCGAAAGGCCCACGGCCCGGCCGCCCTGATCGTTGATCGCCTGCACGATCTGCTTTCCGACAAGGCCCGAAAGCACCATTTCCACCACTTCGACGGTCGCCGCATCGGTCACCCGCTTGCCGCGCACGAAGCTTGATTGCACACCCAGCCTTGACAGCAGGTCGTTGATCTGCGGACCGCCGCCATGGACGATCACCGGATTGACCCCGACCTGCCGCATCAGAACCACGTCGCGGGCAAAGTCGGCCATCGCCTCGGGGCTGCCCATCGCATGCCCACCGAGCTTGATGACCACGATCGCGCCGGTGTAGCGCTGCATGTAGGGCAGTGCTTCGGACAGGGTGCGGGCGGTGGCAATCCAGTCTCTCATCATCGCGGTCTGCTTTCTCATGATGGGCTGTCCGGCAGGGGCGGGTTGGTGCGGGCGCGGGTCATGATATCCCCGCGATCACGGCGCGCAGGCTGTCTATCCCCTCGCCGCGTTCCGATGAGGTGACGATCAGTTCGGGATAGGCTGCGGGGTGTTTCGAAAGGCCGGTACGCACGGCTTCCAGCACGCGGGCGCGTTCGGCAGCGCCGACCTTGTCGGCCTTCGTCAGCACCACCTGAAACGGCACCGCGGCGCGGTCCAGCAGCGTCATGATCCCGGTGTCCGGCGGCTTGATGCCGTGCCGCATGTCGATCAGCACGAAGGCGCGTCGCAGGTTGGGCCGGCCGGCCAGATAGGCGCGCAGCAGGGCCTGCCACCGGTCGACAACATTGACCGGCGCCTTGGCAAAGCCGTAGCCGGGCAAATCAACCAGATAATGGCTGGTCCCGAGGGTGAAGAAGTTGATTTCCTGGGTGCGGCCGGGTGTGGACGAGGTTCGCGCCAGCGCCCGGCGTTCGGCGAGGGCGTTGATCAGGCTGGACTTGCCGACATTCGAACGGCCGGCAACGCATACCTCGACCCGGTCGGCAGGCGGCAGGCCATCCATGGCCACCACGCCCTTGAGAAACGCCACATCGGCCGTGAACAGGCGGTGTGCGGCCCGTGCGGTTTCCGGATCCGGCTCCGCGGCCACCGGAAACGCGAGGCTCATGGCAGGCTTACCGGGTCGCCGATGCGCAGCCGCCCCCCGGATGCAACCACGGCAAACACGCCGAAATCCTGATGCCCGTATCCATCCTCCAGCGCGCCCAGCGTATCGGCATCGCTGCGCCCGGTTTCGGGATTGGCAGCGGTGGCAAGGCAGCGGGTAATCGGCCGTTCGATTCGCAGCCTCACCGCGCCGATGGCGATTTCCTGCCCGATCAGATCGAACTCCTCCCATGGGGCCAGCCCGTCGACCCACAGGTTGCCACGCCAGCGGTGGATCGACAACGCCTGCCCCAGCCGCTGCCCGAGCGCCCGGTTCGATGCCAGGTTCAGGATCGAGACATAGGGTTCGGGGTTGTCGGCCAGCGCGCCGCTTGCACGGCGAACCAGCCGGTCGGGTGCCGGGCGGCCTTCGGGCCAGAGCGGGCGCAGCCAGTCTACCAGCCGGGCGGCATCGGCCGGCGATTCCGGATCAGCCGTGATGGTGCCGGCGCGGGGGTGGTTCAGGGCAAGGCGCTGCGCGGCCTCATCCCAGCGCGCCCGGATTGCCATCAGTTCGGCCGAAGCGACGCCGCGCAGGAATGCCTGCTTGCGTTCCCACCCCTCCGGGTTGCCCTTGAAGGGGGCGGCAGCGTGGGCGACAGCCCAGCGCCTGTCCAGCGGCATCGGTTCGCCGGCGGTCAGTTCGATACTGTCCAGTTCCTCGAACCCCGCCGCCTTGACCGGGTGCCGGCAGATTTGCGCAAGCCGCGCAGGCTTAGCCATCGTGCTCACTTCGCCGTCGTATCCTTCTTGCGCCGGAAGGTGGCGGTGATGTTGCCCAGAAGATCGGGCGTATGTCCGCTCATGCGCATGATCAGATACTGCTGGGTGAAGGTGATCACGTTGTTGGCGATCCAGTACAGCACCAGACCCGATGCAAAGCCGCCCAGGATGAACATGAACACCCACGGCATCCAGTTGAAGATCATCGCCTGCATCGGGTCGGGCGGCAGCGGGTTCAGCCGCATCTGAAACCACATCGACACGCCCAGCAGGATCGGCAGGATACCGATGAAGATCAGCGCCAGGAAACTGTGCGGGTCGGGTGCCGCCCAGGGCAGGACCCCGAACAGGTTCCAGATCGAGGTCGGGTCGGGCGAAGACAGATCCTGGAACACACCGAACCAGGCGGCATGGCGCAACTCGATGGTGACGAAGATGACCTTGTAGAGCGCAAAGAAGATCGGAATCTGCAGCAGGATCGGCAGACACCCGGCGGCCGGGTTGACCTTCTTGGTCTTGTAAAGCTCGATCATTTCCTTCTGCAGCTTCTGCTTGTCGTCTCCGGCACGCTCCTTGATCTTCATCATCTCGGGCTGAAGTTCCTTCATCTTCGCCATCGAGACGTAGGATTTCCAGGCCAGCGGAAGCAGAACCGCCTTGATCAGCAGGGTCAGCACCACGATCGACCAGCCCATGTTGCCGATCTGGCTGTTGATCCAGTACAGCACCGCAAAGATCGGCTTGGTCAGGAAATGGAACCAGCCCCAGTCGATGGCATCGATGAAGCGGTCGATGCCCAGTTCGCGTTCATAGGTGCGGATCGTGGTCCATTCCTTTGCACCGGCAAACAGCATCGACGAGACCGCTTCGGTCGCGCCGGGGGCAAGGTTGACGGTGGGAAGGTCGATCCTGGTCTGGAACACATCGCGCGATTCGCTGTAGCGGGCCACGGCTGTAAACGGCTGTCCTGGCTGCGGGATCAGCGTTGCCATCCAGTATTTGTCGGTAAAGCCGACCCAGCCGTTCGCGGTCACTTCGGTAACGCTGGCGCGGGCGCCCTCGCGTTCGTTGAAGCGATAGCCTGACATGCTGCTGTAGCTGTCCTCGGTCAGCCGGCCGTCGGCGACCTTGAGCATGCCTTCGTGCAGGATGAAGAAATTGCTCAGATCAGACGGCGTGCCGTGCCGCGACAGGCTTCCGTAGGGTGCAAGCCGCACCTCGCGGTCGCCATCGTTGCGCACGCTCTGGGTGACCGTGAACATGTAGTTGTCGTCGACCTCGAAGCGCCGCAGGAAGGTCAGGCCGGCTTCGCTTTGCCAGCGCAGGGTGATCGGCCGGTTGGGGGCAAGGATGTCGCCGTTCCAGAGTTCCCATTCGGTTTCGGGGCCGGGCACGTCGGACCAGTCCAGCCCGCTGCCGGGGCGCCAGCCGTAAAGCGCATAGAATGCCTCGGGTTGGCCCACCGCACGCAGCAGGGTGACCGTATCGGAATCGGGTTCGAGCGTGACGCGGTAGTTGCGCAGCGAAAGCGCGTCGAGCCGGCCACCCAGCATCGAGATGGAACCCTGAAGCCGCGGCGTTTCGATGGCAACCCGCGGCACGCCCGCAGAAACCTCGCCCGGTGCGGCCGGCGCCGTCATGTCGCCGTCTTCCTGCAGCGAAGGCGGCATCAGCCCGGTGCCCTCGGCAATACCGGTCTGGTCGGCCGGGTCGGGCGGGGTCGGCTCTGGCGGCGGAAACAGGATGAACCAGACCACAATCACCAGAAAGCTCAGCGCGGTGGCGAGTAGGAGATTCTTGTTCTGGTCGTCCATGATCGGCTGTCGCCTGTCCTTGAGTGGGCTCGCGGCCGGTTCAACAGACTGCCGGCAGGGACGTCAAGCAGTTTTCCGGAAACGTGAAGGCTTGACGCAGGTTCCTGCCGGGCCGAAACGGCCGTTCCGGCGGCTATTGCGCAGCCAGCCCGGCCATGTCCAGCAGCCTTGCCGCGGCAGACTCGATCAGCCGCTCCCGGCCGGTTCCTTCCACCGGTACCCGGCCTGCCTCAAGAAACAGCGGTGCGGCAAAGGGTGTCACCCGTGGCAGCCGCAGACAGTCGATCCGGCCGCCGACGCGGTCCAGCATCGCCTTGACGCGCCCGAAGTCCACCAGCCCGCGCATCGCTTCCTCGCGGGTGATATCGAGCATCAGATGCCCCGGGTCATGGCGGCGCAGGGTGTCGTACAGGATATCCGAGGAAAACGTTGCCTGCCGCCCGCTGCGACGGCGCCCGGCGGTGTTGCGTTCGATCAGCCCGGCGATGATGGCGCTGCTGCGGAAGGTCCGTTTCATCACCGCATTGCCCTGCAGCCAGGTTTCCAGCCCCTCGCGCAGCGCTGCCCTGTCGAAAAGCGGCGCGGCATCGTGCAGCGGTTCCAGACCCCAGATCAGGGTCGCGTAATCGGTGGCGACAAAGCCAAGGGGCGCGTGGCCGGTTTCCTCCAGCCGTTTGGTCAGCAGGATGCCGAGGGTCTGCTGGCCGTTGCGGCCCGCGAAGCCGTAGACACAGACATGTTCCCGCCCGTCATGGGGAAATGATTCAACCAGCAACCGGTCGGCCCGGGGCAGCGCCGACATGTCCTGCTGCAATGCCAGCCAGTCGGCGGTGTGTCGCGGCAGGCTGCACCATTCCGAAGGTCGGGCCAGCAGCCCCAGAATCCGGTCTGCAAGCAGCGTGGAGGTAGCGAATTTGGTGCCGTTGAACACCGCGACCTTGGGGTCGCGGCCCGGCTGCGGCGTGACTTCGACAACCAGTTCGCGCAGCCCCTCGAAGCGCACCACCTGCCCGCCGATAAGAAACCGGTCGCCCGGTGTCAGGGTCGCGGCAAAGCCCTCTTCCACCTCGCCCAGCGGCTGGCCGCCGCGGTTGTGGCGCAGCCGCACCTTCAGCGTCTCGGTGTCGATGATGGTGCCGAGGTTCATGCGGATCGTGGCAGCGCTGCGCGGGTCGCGCAGCTGCCATCGTCCGTCTGCCCGCCGCAGCAGGCGTTGCCAGCGATCATAGGCGCGCAGGGCATAGCCGCCGGTGGCCGCGAATTCGAGGCAGGCGTCGAAACCTGCGCGATCCAGCCCCGCATAGGGGCCTGCCGACACGACTTCGGAATACAGCGTATCGGCGTCGAACGGGCCGGCCGCCGCGGTGGCAAGGATGTGCTGGCACAAGACATCGCGCGGGCCGGGGCCGCGCGGCTCTCCGTCAAGCGTGCCATCGCGCACCGCGGCAAGCGCGGCATGGCATTCGATCACCTCGAAGCGGTTGGCGGGCACCACAAGCGCCTTTGACGGCGCGTTGTAACGGTGGTTCGCCCGCCCGATGCGCTGCACCATCCGCTTGACGTTCCTCGGCGCGCCAACCTGGATCACAAGGTCGACATTGCCCCAGTCGATGCCCAGGTCCAGCGTTCCGGTGCAGACAACGGCGCGCAATTCGCCCGCCACCATCGCCGCCTCGACCCGTCCGCGGGCCTCGCGCGAAAGACTGCCGTGGTGGATCGCTATCGGCAGCCCCTCGCCGTTCGCCATCCAGAGTTCGTGAAAGAAGATTTCCGCCTGCGCGCGGGTGTTGTGAAAGATCAGCGTGGTCTGGTGGGCGCGGATCGCGGCAAGGATTTCGGGAATGGCATGGCGCCCGCCGCCGCCGGCCCATGGCGGCGGTGCGGCGGTATCCAGCATCGCAATATCCGGCGACGGGCCGGGATCGGCCAGCAGGATTTCGCAAGGGTCGGGGTGGCAGGCCAGAAACCGGCCCAGCGCGGCGGGGTCCTCGACCGTTGCCGAAAGCCCCAGCCGCCGCAGACCCGGCGCCAGACGCGAAAGCCGCGCCAGCCCGAGCACAAGCTGGTCGCCGCGTTTCGATTCGGCCAGCGCATGGGCTTCGTCCACGATCACCCGGCGCAGACCCGCGAAGATGCGTGGCGCATCCTCGTAGGATAGCAGCAGTGCAAGGCTTTCCGGGGTGGTCAGCAGGATATGGGGCGGGTCGGCACGCTGGCGCCGCCGGGCGCCCGAGGGCGTGTCGCCGGTGCGATCCTCGATCCGGACAGGCAGGCCGGCCTCGGCCACCGGGACCGAAAGGTTGCGCCGGATGTCGGCCGTCAGTGCCTTGAGCGGCGAAACGTAAAGTGTATGCAGCCCCGCCCGCGGCGCACCGGCAATCTCGGCCAGCGACGGCAGAAAGCCGGCCAGCGTCTTGCCACCGCCGGTGGGCGCCACCAGCAACAAGGCCGGCGCCGAGGCGCGGTCCAGCACCGCCTGCTGATGGGCATGCAGCCCCCACCCGCGGCGCGTGAACCATTCGGCAAGGGCGGGGGGCAAGGCGTTGCTCATCCCCCGCAGATAGGAAGCGGCGGCGCCCCGAAAAGGGCCGGCGCGCCGCTACTTCATGATCTTTTCGTCGCGGACGTACAGGTTCTCCCAGGCGCGGTCGATCAGATCGGGTGACATGCGATAGGGGATATCCTCGAATTCGCAGATCGATTTCATCTGGTCGATCAGGAACACCGGCATGTAGTTGGCATACTGGTTGTCGATGGTGGGGAATTTTCGGCCAAGCAGATGCACCATCGCGTCTTCGTTCAGGGCCATGCCCTTCTTGCGCGCCACCATGGCAAAGATCTTCAGGAAACCTTCCTGATCGGGCCCGTCGATCTTGATCTTGAAGAAGATCCGGCGCAGCGCCGCGCGGTCGAAAATCTCGTTGGGGTGAAAGTTGGTCGAGAAGATCACCAGCGTGTCGAAGGGTACCACGAATTTCTCGCCCGATTGCAGGGCAAGGATATCGTGGCCTTCCTCGAGCGGCACGATCCATCGGTTGATCAGCGCCTGCGGGCTTTCCTCCTGCCGGCCGAGGTCGTCGACGATGAACACACCGCCGGCAGCCTTCATCTGCAAGGGCGCCTGATAGGTGCGCGCGGTAGGGTTGTAGGTCAGATCCAGCATCGACAGCGTCAGTTCGCCGCCGGTAATCACGGTAGGCCGCTCGCACCAGACAAACCGGCGGTCATGCCGTGCCGAGCTGCGGCGCAGGCAGGTCGGGTCGTCGACCACCGTTTCGGCCTTGCTGTGCACGATCGGGTCATAGACCGAGATTACCTGTCCGGAATGTTCGACCGCACGCGGCACGAAGATCCGGTCGCCCAGCGCATTGCGGATGCCGTTCGAGATCGATGATTTCCCGTTGCCGGGCGGGCCGTACATCAGGATGGAGCGCCCCGAGCCGACGGCCGGGCCAAGCTGGTCCAGCAGCTTCGGCGGAAGTATCAGGTCGCCCATGGCGGCGGTAAGCTGGTCGCGGGTGATGCGGATGTTGCGGATGGACTGCCGCTTGACCTGTTCGGCGAACTGCTCCATCGGCACCGGAACCGCGCCGTAGTATTCGGACTGCGCCAGTGCATCCAGCGCACGCGCCTTGCCCGAATCGGTCAGCCGGTACCCCATTTCGCTGCCCGATGTGGCATGCAGCGTGCCCGTCGCCTCGAGCAGGTTCTGGCTGCGGCACAGGTCGATGACCTCCTGCGCGATGGGCACCGGAAGGCAGGTGACCCTTGCGATGTCCGATACCGTGTCGGCCGAACTGCGAAAGATCGTCTTGATCAGGATTTCCTTGACCATCACCGCCGGCAGGCCAAGGTCTGCAACGCTGCGCGGCGCCGGCGGGGCAAGCACATTCGAGGTCTGGATGTTCATCGTCGGTTTCCGTTCAGGTCCATCCGTCGCGGCCCCGCCGCGCCGGCGTCAGACACCGAAGGCGGCGACGAGTGCCAGATAGGCGATAAGGGCTCCGCCCAGTGCGAGCCCCATGGGAAACTGCGAGCTTTCCCATGAAACCCAGCCCGGTGACATTCCGCGCAGCGCGGGCGTTGCCCTGACCAGGCGGTGTGTCACGAAGGCTGAAACGAGTATCGCGGCGAATAATGGCAGGAACAGGCCCAGATCGGGGCGTGCAACGAACGGCGCCATGGCGGCAGCAAACTTGGCGTCTCCGGCGCCGACCAGCCCTGCGGTGCTGATCACGAAACCGATCGCCAGCACCACCGCAAGGTGGCTCCAGCGCCAGAGGTATTCCTCCAGCGGCAGCACAAGGATGCCGACGACGGCGAAAACCGCCGTCAGCGCCAGCACGGCCTTGTTGGGAATGCGCATGCTTGCCATGTCGCTCCACATCACCCAGAGCGCGATGGGGGTGGCAAAGGCAAGCAGCCACAGCCCGGCGCTGGCCGCCTGCTGCACCATCAGTTGACCACGTTCGCGTCCAGCGCCCGCAGCGCACGCACGGCGACCTCGAAATGCTGCGGATGGGTGTCGACCGCATCCTGCAAGAGCGCCCTGCCGACCTGGACATCACCCTGTTTGATCGCCGAAAGCGCGAGCGTGTGCAAAAGCTGCGCCCGTTCGACCTGGGTCATCTCGACCATGGGAAGCTGATAGTTGCGCTGCGCGCCGCGTGCCATGACAAGGTTGTTCTTTGCGGTAAAGAGGTTGGCATCGTAGCGGATGGCCTGGACGAAAAGCCGCTCGGCCCCGGCAAAATCGCCGCGGGTCAGCTTCGAGAAGCCCCAGTTGTTCAGCACCCCGGCCGGGCGGGTGGTCAGCCCGGCTGCCGTCTCGTAAAAGCTGTCGGCCCGGTCCCATTGCTTGCGGCTGTCGGCGATCATCGCCTCGAGCCGGTAGCGTTCAAAGGTTTCGTGGGTCGGGGGGATCGATTCAAGCACCGTTGCGGCGCGGTCCCACTGGTTCGAGCGGATCAGCGCGTCGGCATGGTCGACGTGGTCGTCATTGGTCGCGCCGGGCATGGCGGTGACCTTTCGCCAGACCTCGACCGCGTCCTGCGGACGCCCCGCCCGCACCAGCGACCGCCCGAGCCCGCGCTGCAGGTCGATCCGGTCGGGGTATTCCGCGCTGGCGCGCTGGAAATAGCTTACCGCCTCGGCCGGGTCGGCGACGGTGAGCATGATGTCGTTCAGATTGGTTTCGTCTATGACGTTGACGCTCTGGATGGCGCGCGCGGCGGCTGCGTCGGAATTCCGGTCGCATCCCCCGACAAGCACCGCACCGCCCAGAAGCAGCGGCACGAAAACAAGATGGCGCATGTACCTGCGTCCTTCGAACTGCTCTGCACTCAGGGTGTGGAGAGGAGAAGGAATTGCCCGCTGCCCCGCCGCACCAGCCTCAGTCTGTTATCATTGGGGGGATCATATCCCGGATTCTCGGTCTTTGCGATAGCGAGACGCAGATTTTCCCGGATTTCGTCCGATCTGCCACTGTCCAGCGCGAAAGCGGTCTCGAAGACCCTCCGCGCCTCGCCGTAGGTGCCCCTTTCCATCAGGACCACACCGAGGTTGTTGTGGGCCGGCACGAAGGTCTGATCGATGGAAATGGCGCGGCGCAGCAGGTCTTCGGCCTGCCCGAGCCGCCCCAGCCGGAGATTTGCCGAGCCAAGTGCCGAAAAGACATCGACCGTGCCGCCCTGCTCGCCCGCCGCGCGCAGATAGGCCCGCAGGGCGAGATCGTATTCGCCGGCAGCCATAAGACGGTGACCGACCGCGAGACCGTCCACCGCATCGCGCACAACCGGCGTACCGGCCGGAGGCGGCGGCCCGCTGCGGTCGGCCGCAAGCCGGCCGTCGCCGGCGCAGCCGGACAGCACGAACACCACAACCGCAATGAACGGGGCCGAAAGAACGCGGGGGATCAGTTGCCTCCAAGAACCTGGACGATACCGTAAACGGACGGGCCGATCAGGATGATCATCAGCGGCGGCACCGTGAACAGCATCGTGCCAAGGGTCAGCTTGGTTGGCAACACGTTTGCCTTTTCTTCCGCGCGCATCACGCGCTTGTCACGCATTTCGCCCGCATAGACGCGCAGCGCCTCGCCAATCGAGGTGCCGAAGGTGGCCGACTGGACCAGCACGGTGACAAAGGACGACACATCCGGCACCCCGCAGCGTTCGGACATGTCCTTGAGGACCGATATGCGGTCCTTGCCGGCCTTCACTTCCTGGCCGACGATTTCGAACTCTTCGGCAAGCGCGGGGTAGCCTGCCTTCATTTCAGACGACACCCTCAGGATCGACTGGTCGAGCGACTGGCCGGCCTCCACGCAGACGAGCATCATGTCGAGCGAGTCGGGAAAGCCATCGATGATTTCCTGCTGGCGGGACTGGCGGCGACGCTCCACCCAGTACTTGGGGCCATAATAGCCGATCATCGCGGGTATCAGCACCGTGAATGCCATCCCCATCGGCGATGTCTCGCCCGTGGCATTCTGCACCAGCGCCATCAGCACCCCGATGACCAGAAGCCCCATGCCAAGCCCGAACTGGATGGCATGGAACGTCCGCACCGCATCGCGCGACCGGTAGCCCGCCTGCATCATCTTGAGCCGCGAGGAAGACAGCTCCTTTTCGTCCTGCGGTTCGAGGAAGGTCGAGAATTTCTCGAGCTTGGCCGCCGCCGTGCTGGAACTGCGCAGTTTCGCCTGCTGGCCAGGCTCGGGCGCTTGCCGTCCGCGGGCCTGTTCGCGCAGCTTCTCCATCGGATCGGGCTTGCGTGTGGCCATCATGCCGAGCGTGACGAGGATCAGCACAAGGCCGAGTACCCCGACCAGAATCACCGGGCCCAGCGGGCCTAGAAGCCCGGTCAGCAGCTGGTTGAACTGTTCCAGAATGCCCATTGCCCCGCCTCTCAGACCTTGATGTTGACCATCATCCGCATGAAGATGACATTCACGACCAGAAACACGCCCACGGCGATCGAGGCCGGAATGAACAGGGCGGTGTCGCGGACGTCATCATAATAGTCGGGCTGCAACACGTTGATGCCCAGCAGCGCCACCAGCGGAAAGCCGGACAGGAACATCCCCGACCACTTTGCCTCGGCGGTGATGGCCTTGACCCTGCGAAACAGCTTGAACCGCGCCCGGATCACCTG
>SKWP01000282.1 GCA_007128865.1 Paracoccaceae bacterium | reverse complement strand
CAGTTGGGAGATTCCCATAATTCGGATGTGCACGATCCCGCCTGTGGCCATGGTGCATCAAATCGATTTGATTCACCGCTGCGACATCGATTTGATGATCTATCGGTCAATTAAGGGTGATTCGCCATGAAGGGAATGAGCGCGACTTAGGCAGGGCCGACCGTCAGAAAAGGGCTCCAAGCCCTCATCGGGTTACCCCTGCCCTGCCGGATCCCGGTATCAGGCGGGCAGCGACAGTCTTTCCAACAGCGCTTCCAGTCCGGCCGCGTCGAGACCTGCCAATCCTCCGAGACCGGTCAGAATGGCCTCGGCTGCCGGTGCCAGCGCCGATCCGGAAAGGCAGGCGCGTGCCTTGGCGGCCAGCCGTTCGGCGGGTGCCGGCCGGCCCCAGATACCCGGCGGACCATCGCACGTGCCGCCGACCCGCCTGCCATCGGCCAGTTCGAGGTTCACATCCACCCGCATCCGGTCAAAGCGCCCCTGCCGCGACAGATCGGGCCTTATCCGCACCTTCGCAAGCAGCGCCTCCATCTCTGCGGCATGCCGGCGCGCGTCCGTGAAGCTTTGCAGGTCTACCCGGCCGTCCAGCAGCGCCGCGGCGGCCACATACTGAAAGCTGAACTTCCCGGCCAGGCCGGTGGGCGGCGCCGGGCGATCCACATAGGGCATGTTCGGCGCCACGATCTCGACCCCGGACAGGGCATCGGCGCCCGTTCCGGCCGGAAGCGCCGCGCGCGCCGCCAGTGCCGCCTCGATCACGAAATGGGTGCCGTACTGACTGGGATAGAACTTGAACGCCGGCCCCGGCTCGATGACCGCAGGCGGGGCGGTCTCGGTCATCCTGTCCCGATCGGCCGCATCGCCGAAGAAGGCGGTCAGATACCCCCGCGGACCGTCCAGCGCATCGGGATCGGCCCCGAACCCCCGTGCGGCCAGCAGTGCCGCATCCAGGCCGGCAGCCGCGGCACCGCCACAATGCAGTGCCTTGGTCATGCTCCCGACATTGGCCAGAAGCCCCCCGGCCCGCGATGCCGCAATCCCGACCGCTGCAACCAGCTGCGCGGCCGGAAGGCCAAGCATCAGACCGCAGGCAAGCGCCGCACCCGGAGGCCCGACCAGACCCGGCGGATGAAACACCAGATCGGCAGGTTCGAACTGCCTCGATGCCCGCCGCAGCCGGGCCTGCACCTCGACCCCAGCGGCAAGCGCGGCCAGCAATGCCGCCCCGTCCGGCGCCCGCCGCCCCGATTGCCGCGCCGCCGGGCCGACCAGCGCCAGAAGCGCCGGAAGCACCGTCGAGACCGAATGATTGGCCGGATTCCACATCGGCTCGTAGTCGAGCACATGCATGGCCGCACCGTTGACAAGCGCCGCATCGGTCGGGCGAAGCCGGTTTGCGCGGGCGATCACCACGCTGCCATCCGCTGCCGAGCCGGCCATCGCGGCGAAATGTGCGGCCAGTATCTCCGGCCCCGGCTCGGCGGCACCGGCCGCCGCCACGGCAATTCCGTCGGCAACCAGCGCGGATGCCGCCGTCAGTACCGCATCATCGCGCAGCCAGCCGGAATGTGCCGAGGCAATCGCCTGAACGAAGTCGGTGGTGAGCCCCTGCGCCATGTCAGCCCCGAAGGCAGCTGCCAAGATCACGCGCGGTGGCCTGGCCGATCTCGAGAACAGTGTCGCACAGCCGTTCGGCACGCGCTTCGCCCAGAACCGGCGCGGCATTGGCCATGAACTTGGCGATCACCGCTGCGGCATCCATCTGGCGTTCGCCTGCCCCGCTGTTGACGGCAACATGATGCCCGACCTCGCGCCCGTCGGACAGGCGCAGCCGCACCCCGCCCGAGAAATAGGTCGGAAAGGCGCTGTCGGGATCGGGCATACACCGGGTGCGCCCGGCCAGGGCCTGCACATCGGCGGCGGCGATCGCCTCCGGCGTGAGTTCGGCAAGGCCGAACCGGCCTCTCAGCAGACAGGTCGCGACAACGAAGGGGGCCGAGAATTTCGCCTCGTACTCGGTCCTGGCGTTTCGCTTGGCCTCCGCCGGTTCGGCCACGATCGGCAGCGTCTTCTCGGGCAGCAGGATGTCGATCGACTCGATCCCGGCATCGCCGATTGCCTCGCGCACCACGATCGCGGCCTCGGCACAGCCATGAATGAAATGGCAGACGGGATAGGGCTTGAGTGCCGTTTCGGCCATTCTCCAGACCTGCCCCAGCCCTTCGGTAATCAGCCCCGGCTCGGCGTCGCCGACATGGGCCTGAAGGTGGCTTTCGAACAAGCCGAATGTGCCCTCATAGGGGCGCGAAGGGCCGCGGAAGCCGCGCCGGGCCAGATGTGCTGCGGTAATGCCGGCGACGGCCGCCCAGCCGGGATGAAAACGCTTGGTCCAGGCGCCTTCCTCCAGAAATACCTGCACGCCCGAGGCAGTGCTGGCAGCGATCCCCTGGGCCGATACCAGCGCGGCTGCATCAAGCCCCAGCAGCCGGCCCGCCGCCAGGGCGCTGGAGAAATGGGCGACAACGCCGGTGGCGTGGAAACCCGCATGGTGAAACCCGCCCTTCACCGCGGCGCCGATGCGGATGGCGGCTTCCATGCCGATGCAATAGGCCGCAAGCAGCGCCTCGCCGGACAGGTTGTGCTGTTCGGCCACGGCCAGGGCCGCAGGCAGCGCCGCCGCAGTCGGATGCACGATTGCCGCCTGGTGGGTGTCGTCGAAATCCAGACCATGGATCAGAATCCCGTTGGCCAGCGCGGCGTCGCGTGCGGCCATGCCATCGGGGCTGCCGATCACCGTGCAGCCCCCGGTCTGGTTGCCGCCCAGATCGTCGATCCCGGCAAGCGCTGCCGTGGCGAAGGGATGCGCGCGCGATGCAAGGCCCAGCCCGAGGCCATCGAGGATATGCAGGCAGGCGCGGCTGCGCACGTCATGCGGCAGGGTCGTGATATCGAGACCTGCGGCAAAATCGGCCAGGGCCTGCGCCGGCCGGTTGCCGGCGGCCTGAGCATCGGCCATGGGCATGGTGTGGTTCATGTGACGGTCCTCTCGCTTCCGAATGCGGTGAACAACCCCACCCTAGCGCGTCGGGAACGGACGGTCACGAGGAAACTGAAAACTGTTGACATCTGACAGCCCCGCCATCAAGGTCAGCCCGCGTTCCCGGTCGCCGTGCACGTCCTGCCCGGCCGGCCGCGGCCAGGAACACCGGAAGCAAGCGGGAGGCATCCTTCATGAATGACTACGACGTGATCGTCGTTGGCGCTGGCAATGCGGCTCTGGCCGCGGCCGTATCGGCAAAGGAAAACGGCGCAGGGCGCGTGGTCGTGCTCGAAAAGGCGCCGCGCGAGATGCGCGGAGGCAATACCCACTGGAGCGGTGGCGTATTCCGCTTTGCCTTCGACGACCCGCGCGAGATCGAGCCGCTGGTGCCCAACGCCGCAGAAGAGATCGAGGATTTCTACGACGGCATTGCGCCCTATCCCTATGCCGATTTCCATGGCGACCTGATGCGCGTGACCGGCGGGCGCACCGATCCCGTTCTGTCGGACATTCTGGTGCGCAATTCCAAGGAAACCGTGTTCTGGATGAACGAGGTCGGGCGCATCCCCATGGAGCCGGCGCTGAGCCTGTCGGCTGTTCGCCATGGCAACAAGGTGGTCTGGGCGCGCGGCCTCGTCGTTCGCGCCAAGCACGAAGGCGTCGGCCTGTCCCGAAGCTGGTTCGCGACGGCCGAATCGATGGGTGTCGAGATCCGCTATGGCTCGGCCGTCCGGTCCCTGGTGCAGGACGATGACGGCAGCATCAGCGGGGTACGCATGCGCGACGACAACGGCATGCACACGCTGACCGCGAAGGCCGTGATCCTCGCCTGCGGGGGATTCGAAGCGAATGTGCAGATGCGCACCCAGCATATCGGCCCGAACATCGGCCAGGCCAAGGTACGCGGAACGCCCCACAATCAGGGTGACGGGCTGCGCATGGCGATGGATGCCGGTGCGATGCCCTGGGGCCAGTGGTCGGGCTGTCACGCCACCCCCATCAGCGCCGACTGGGGCGAATTCGCGCCGCGCGAACTGACCGACCGCAGCAACCGGCTGAGCTATGTGTATGGCGTGATGCTGAACCGACAGGGCAAGCGCTTTGTCGACGAAGGCGAAGATGGCGCGCTGTTCACCTATGCCAAGTTCGGCCGCGCGATTCTGGCCCAGCCCGGCGCCAAGGCCTGGCAGATCTTCGACAGCCAGGTTCTGCACCTGCTGGAAGCCCGGTACGGCACCTCGGAACCGATCGTGGCGGATACGCTGGAAGACCTTCTCGAACTGCTCGACATCGAGGACAAGGCCGAGGCACTGCGGACGCTCAAGGCATACAATGCCGCCGCTCGGGGCGCCGACGAAGGCTATGATCCGGCACGCAAGGACGGCCTTGCCACCAACGGCGAACTCGACCCGCCGAAAACCAACTGGGCGCTGCGGCTCGACAAGCCGCCCTTCCATGCCTACAGCGCCACGGGCGGGATCACCTTCACCTTCGGCGGGCTGAAGGTCACCGAGAACGCACAGGTCGTCGGGACGGACTGGCGCCCGATCCCCGGACTGTTCTGCTGCGGCGAAATGGTCGGCGGTCTGTTCTATGACAACTACCCGGCCGGAACCGGGCTGGTATCGGGTGCGACCTTCGGACGCATCGCCGGTCGTTCCGCTGCCGCAGCCTCTTCATCCTGAAAAGGGAGGACCGCATGAGCAAGCTCGGAAACGCCGGCGCGGATGCCGGGACCATCGCCGAAAGGCTGGCACAGCGCATCCACGCCTTCGGCCCGGGCGACCTGACCGCAAAGGCTCGCGACAGGGCGCTGATCGGGATCATCGACACCATAGCGGTGACTCTGGCCGGCGCCCGCGAGGACTGTGTTGCCACCCTGCGCAAGGTGCCCGGAATCGGGGAAACCGCCGGGCCGGCAACACTGGTGGGCCTGGGCAGCCGTGCATCGGTGCTCGACGCGGCGCTGATCAATGGCACCGCCTCGCATGCGCTGGATTACGACGATTTCAGCGCGGTGTTCGGCGGCCATCAGTCGGTGCCGCTGGTGCCCGGCCTGATGGCCCTGGCCGAGGCGGAAAAGTTCGATGGCCGTGCGGTGCTGACGGCCTATTCGGTCGGGGTGGAAACCGAAATCCGCCTCGCACGGGCCGTGCATTTCCACCACTATGACAAGGGCTGGCATCCGACCGCGACGCTGGGCACCATCGGCGCGGCCGCGGCGGCAGCCCATCTGCTGCGGCTCGATCCGGAACGCATCGCCACTGCGCTTGCGCTTGCGGTTTCCCAGGCAGCGGGGGTGAAGGCCAATTTCGGGACCATGACAAAACCCCTGCATGTGGGCCTGTGCGCCCGTGCAGGGGTGATGGCGGCATTGCTGGCGCGGGCCGGGTTCACAGCCAGCGCGGACGCCTTCGAACATCCGCAGGGTTTCTTCGAGGTCTTCAACGGCGCCGGCACCTATGATCCCGGGCGCATCTTCTCCAGCTGGGCCGACCCGCTGGAACTCGAGGATGACGGCATCGTGGTCAAGGCCTATCCCTGTTGCGGCAGCACCCATGCGGCGATCAAGGCTGCGCTGGAGCTGCGGCGCAGCGCCGGCCTGAAGGCCGACGCCATCGCCCGCATCGAGATCCTTCCCCATGCCCGGCGCCTGCGCCATACCGACAAGGCGCGCCCGGTGACGCCGCTGGAAGCCAAGTTCAGCGTCCAGTATGTGGTCGCCCGGGCATTGCTGGACGGATCGGTACGGCTGAAGCACTTCGCGCCGGGCGCCGCAACCGAACCCGATGTGGTGCGCCTGCTGGAACGGACAACCGCCGCAGCCCATCCGGACATGGCCGAGGACGCTGCCAGCCAATGGGCCGCCGAGGTCGTGGTGCACACCGCCGATGGTGGCAGGCTGTCGCACCGGATCGATGATCTGACCGCCGGCGGCGGCGCGGTGCCCGCCAGTCCGGCAGGCATGTGGGACAAGTTCGTCGACTGTGCCGAAATCAGCCTTCCTTCCGATGCGGTGGGGGCATTGTTCGAACGGCTCGAAACCTTTGAAAGCGTCACCGACATGGCGCTGCTGGGTCGGATGATGGCCGGTCAGGCAGAACAGCCGAAGGCTCGGGCAAAGGTGCAGGCCGGGCGTTTTCAGGCCGGCGATCCGACCCCGGAAACCAGCTGGGTTCCCTGAGCCGGCGTGCTTTCGGTTCCCGGGGTGCGCGGGGCGCGGTCGGGCCGTGCACGACAGGCTCAGGCGGCCGGCTGTGTGTCCGGGTCGTCTGCGGCCGCCGCCATCGCCAGCATCGCGTGCCGGCGCGCAGCCCGGATGTGCGAACGCATGGCGGCCTCGGCTGCATCCGGGTCCCGTGCCCGAAGCGTCTGCAGGATCTTGCGGTGTTCGGCCAGCGCTGCGGCAGCACGCCCCGGAACCGTGCTGGCCTTGTAGCGGTAGACGCGCAGCAGGTCGTAAAGGTCGCCACAGATCATGGACTCCAGCAAGGCGTTTCCCGATGCCCGGGCGATGCGGGCATGGAAGTCATAGTCCCCTGAATCCTGATAGTATCCCCTGCCATCCTGAAGGGTGTTCTGGTCGGCATGGACGGTCAGCAACCCTTCGAGCGCGGCAAGGTCCGTGTCGGATAGACGCTCGGCAGCCAGTCGGCAGGCCATGCCTTCCATGGCCTCGCGAACGGTCATCAGGTCATAGAGCCTTTCGGGCGACAGTGCGGCCACCCTGACCCCGATGTTGGCCCTGCGCTCCAGCAGGCGCCGCCCCTCCAGCCGCCTCACGGCCTCGCGCAGCGGGCCCCGGCTGACCCCCATTGCCGTTGCCAGCGCCTGTTCGCTGATCCTTGCTCCGGGGGCGAGTTCCCCGGCCACGATCGCCGCCTCAAGACGTTCGGTCACCGCATCAACCAGTGACCGTGCCTCGACCTTGCCGGTGATCTGGGCCATTTTTTGCTCTCCCGTCGCTCGACTGCCGCAATGCCACCATCAAACGGCAAACCCGTGCCTGCGTCAACGCCATGACGACTGTTGACAGTTTGCAAGCTGCCCGGTTTACTCGGCATCATCGACGCAAACAGGGTTCGTTCATGCCCCAGATCCGCATACCGGCCGTCTTCATGCGCGGCGGCACCTCCAAGGCGCTGGTGTTTCACCGCCGCGATCTTCCCGAGGATCCGGCGCAGTGGCCGGCGCTGATGCGCGCTGCCATGGGGTCGCCCGACCCCAACGGCCGCCAGCTCAACGGGATGGGCGGCGGGATATCGTCGCTGTCAAAGATCTGCGTCATCGGGCCGCCCAGCCGGCCGGATGCCGACATCGACTATTCCTTCTTCCAGATCGGCGTGACCGACGACACCGTCGACACCAGCGGCAATTGCGGCAACATGTCTTCGGCCATGGGGCCTTTCGCGCTGGACGAGGGGCTGCTGCCGGCACCCGAAGGCGATACCGCGGTGGTTCGCATCCATAACACCAACACCCGCAAGATCATCGTCTCGCGCTTTGCCGTGGAAAACGGCCGGGCCGCCGTCGCTGGCGACTTCGAACTGGACGGCGTGGCGGGCACCGGCGCGCCGGTGCGGCTCGAATTCCTCGATCCGGGTGGCGCCGGCACCGGACGGCTGCTGCCCACAGGCCGCAGCCTCGACCGGCTCGAGGTGCCGGGGCTGGGGGCAGTCGATGCCAGCATGATCGATGCCGCCAACCCCTGCGTTTTCGTGGCCGGCAGCGCGATAGGCCGGCGTGGTGACGAAATGCCCGGCACGCTGGATGGCGATGCCGAAGCCCGCCGGGCGCTGGAGGCGATCCGCTGTGCAGCCGGGATTGCCATGGGCATCGCCCCCGACGCGGAACGTGCTGCGCGGGTTCCCTCCATCCCCAAGGTGGCAATGGTCAGCGCCCCCGTGGACTACACAACCCTCTCGGGCCGGCACATAGGGGCCGACGAATACGACATCGGCGTTCGGATGATCTCGATCGGCCAGCCGCACCGGGCTGTGCCGCTGACCGGCGGGCTGTGTCTTGGTGTGGCGGTGCGGCTTGCCGGCAGCCTGCCCGCCAGCCTTGCCCGCGCTGCAACCGGCCCGATCCGGATCGGGCATCCTTCGGGCATTCTGCAGGTCGATGCCGAAATCGGCACCGAATCAGATGGCAGCCCGCGCGCACTGCACGGCGCAGTCTACAGGACAGCCCGCCGGCTGTTCGAAGGCAATGTCCTCATTCCCGGCTGACCGGGACCAACCGCAAGGAACCGGATGATGAGCGATCAGCGGGCCATTCCCTTCGTGATGATGCGTGGCGGCACCTCGCGCGGGCCCTACATGCGACGGTCCGATCTGCCCGAAGACGAGGATACCCTCGCACGGGTGCTGATCGCGATGATGGGCGGCGGTCATCCACAGAACATCGACGGGCTTGGCGGCGGGACGCCGGTAACGACGAAGACGGCAATGCTGTCGCGCTCGGCCGAACCGGGTGTCGACATCGACTATTTCTTTGCACAGGTCGCGGTGGACCGCCGTGCCGTCGACTTTGCGCCAACCTGCGGCAACATCCTTTCGGGTGTCGGCCCGGCCGCGGTGGAGCTTGGCCTGGTTCCGGCAACGGACGGCATGATGCAGCTGCGCATCCGGCTGGTAAACACCGGGGCCCTGGCCGATGCCCGTTTCGAGGTACGCGACGGTGCGCCGGTCTACGGCGGCACCCAGCGTATCGACGGCGTACCCGGCAGCGCCGCTCCGGTTGCGCTGCGGTTTCGGGATACCATCGGCTCGCGCACCGGCAGCCTTCTGCCCACCGGAAACGCCCGCGACAGCATCGGCGGCATTGAGGTGACCTGCATCGATGTGGCGATGCCAATGGTCATTGCCCGCGCCGAGGATCTGGGCGTAACCGGATACGAAAGCCGCGACGAGCTGGATGGCGACACCGGGTTCTTTGCGCGGATCGAGGCAATCCGGCGCGAGGCCGGTGCCCTGATGGGGCTTGGCGATGTCGCTGACAAGGTCGTGCCAAAGTTCGGCATCGTCGCCCCCCCGGCCGGTGATGGCGCTGCCGCGGCGCGGTATTTCATGCCGTGGAAGACCCACCCGACGATGGCGGTCACCGGCTCGCAATGCCTCGCCTCCTGCCTGATGCTGCCGGGTTCGGTTGCCGAGGGCATCGCCGCCCTGCCCGAAGGGGCCGGACGCGGCGGTGAGCCGTTCGTGATGCGGCTGGAACATCCCGGCGGCACCATCGATGTGGAAATGGATTGCCAGGTCACCAATGCCGGGCTCGATCTGCGTTCGGCCGGGATCATGCGTACCGCAAGGCTGCTGGCGCGGGGCGAGGTCATGGTGCCGGCCTCGATCTGGCCCTGACGCGAAACCCGTCCGCTCGCCTTGGCAGGCAGAGGCGGGAAAAGGCCGCTGGCCGGCAGGGCCGGTCAAGCGCATCCCGCATCCGCTGTCAGCCGGCCGCACCCTTCGCTACATGCGGGCACCCAGACCGTGCACCATCAGCGCGCCGGCCTCGAACCAGGCGGCGCGCGCTGCCGTGAACCGCTCGCGATGCTCGACCACCGGCGCGATGGGCAGCGATTCCGCTGCGCCCGTCAGCAACGCATCGGCGGCCGCCGAACCGAAGGCAACACCCGGCGCGATGCCCCTGCCCGAGTACCCGTAGACCGCAAGCGCCGAGGGCGCAAAGGCGACAACCTTCGGGATATGATCGCCGGTCATGGCGATGCGCCCGCCCCAGCCATAGGCAGGGGCAATGCCGCGCGCCGCCGGATAAAGCCGTTGCATCCGTCGCCACGCCCAGGCCGCATGCACCGCGCCGCCGGGATGATCGAGGTTGCCAACCCCGCCGATGATCAGCCGCCCGCACGCATCGGTGCGGATCGAGGTCATTACCAGCGCGGTATCCCAGCAGCCTTCGCCACCCGGCAGGATGGCGCGGCGCAGCGCCTCGGGCAGCGGCGGCGTGGCGATCTGGAAATAGGGAAAGGCCACGGTCTGCGGCGGCGGCGCGCCCGCAAATCCCATGTGATAGCCGTTGGTCGCCAGCAGCACCGCGCCCCCGGTCAGACGGCCGCGTGCAGTGCGCAACACCCAGCCTTCGCCATCACGGCACAGCGCCTCGGCCGGGCTGCGCTGATACAGCCGGGCGCCGCGCCCCGCTGCGGCCCTTGCCAGCCCGGTCGCAAAGGCCAGCGGCTGCACGGTTCCGGCGCGGGGGTCGTGCAGGGCGCCGTGAAAGGCCGTGGTGCCGGTGCGCGCGGCGGTTTCCCCGGCCGAAAGCAGGCTGACCGGCGCACCACGCGCGACAAGCTGGTCGCGCCGGGCTTCAAGCCCGCGCAGGCCGCGCGCCGAATGCGCCAGATGCAGGGTGCCGGCGCGTTGCGGCTCGCAGGCGATGCCGTGTTCTTCCACCAGCGCGAATACCCGCTCGGGCGCCCGGCCAAGCACCGAAATCAGCCTTTCGCCGACCGGTTTGCCAAGCTGGGCCTCGATGGTTTCGGGCATCAGCCACAGCCCGGCGTTCACCAGCCCGACATTGCGCCCCGATCCGCCCTGGCCGAACTCGGCCGCCTCCACCAGCGCCACGCGCGCGCCGGTCTCGGCGGCGCGCAGGGCCGCCGCAAGCCCGGTATAGCCGCCGCCGATGATGATCAGGTCGGTGTCGACCGGCCCTTCCAGAACTGGCGCATTGAAGCTCTCGGCACTGGTGGCCTGCCACAGATTGCCGAGCCGCTCAGAGATCAAACCTCACCCCCTGGGCCAGCGGCAGCGCGGCGGAATAATTGATGGTGTTGGTCGCGCGGCGCATGTAGCCCTTCCAGGCGTCCGAACCGCTTTCGCGCCCGCCGCCGGTTTCCTTTTCACCACCAAAGGCGCCGCCGATCTCGGCACCCGAAGGCCCGATGTTGACATTGGCGATCCCGCAATCCGACCCCGCCGACGACAGGAAGGTTTCGGCCTCGCGCAGATCGAGCGTGAAGATGCAGGACGAAAGCCCCTGCGGCACATCGTTCTGCAACGCGATGGCCTCTTCCAGACTGTCGTAACCCAGCACATAGAGGATCGGTGCAAAGGTTTCGGTGCGAACCGTGTCGGTCTGCGCGGGCATCTCGACGATGGCCGGGCTGACATAGGCGCCGCCTTTCACCGCGTCCACCGGCTCGCCGCCATGGACGCTGCCGCCTTCGGTGCGCGCCGCCGCGAGCGCTGCCAGCATCCGGTCGCGGGCGGCCGCGTCGATGATCGGGCCAACCAGCGTGCCGGCCTCGCGCGGGTCGCCGATGGGCAGGCTGGCATAGGCCGTCTTCAGCCGCTCCACCAGTTCGGCACGGATCGAGCTGTGCGCGATCACGCGGCGCAGCGAGGTGCAGCGCTGCCCGCAGGTGCCCACCGCCGAAAACACGATTGCCCGAACCGCCATGTCCAGATCGGCCGAAGGCGCCACGATCATGGCATTGTTGCCGCCCAGTTCCAGGATGCAGCGCCCGAAGCGTTCGGCCACCTTCGGGCCGACGACCCGGCCCATGCGCGTTGAGCCGGTAGCCGAAACGATGGCAACGCCGGGGTTTTCCACCAGCGCCGCGCCCGCATCCGGCCCGCCGACAACCAGTTGCACCAGCCCCTCGGGGGCATCATCGCCGAACCGTTCCAGCGCGCGGCCAAGGATCTTCATGCAGGTCATCGCGGTCAGCGGCGATTTTTCCGAGGGCTTCCAGATCACCGGATTGCCGCAGACCAGCGCCAGCGCCGCGTTCCACGACCACACCGCCACGGGAAAGTTGAACGCCGTGATCACCCCGCAGGGGCCCATCGGATGCCAGGTTTCCATCATCCGGTGGCCGGGGCGTTCCGAAGCGATGGTCAGACCGTACAACTGGCGCGACAGCCCCACGGCAAAGTCGCAGATGTCGATCATCTCCTGCACCTCGCCAAGGCCCTCCGAGGTGATCTTGCCGGCTTCCAGCGTCACCACCGCGCCCAGTTCGGCCTTGGCGGCGCGCAGTTCCTCGCCCAGCAGGCGCACCAGCTCGCCCCGGCGCGGGGCCGGCACGTCGCGCCAGATGCGAAAGGCCGCCTGCGCGCGCTCGACGATGCCCGCCACATCGGCAGCTGCTGTCGTTGCAACGCGCGCCACCTCGGCCCCGTCGATGGGCGAATGCACGCCAAGCGCCCCGCCCGAGATATCCTCGCGGCTCAGGCCGGCAGCGGCCAGCACCTGTGCATGTGTCATCCCGATCTCTCCTTTTCTGAATCCGGGGTCACGGCGGCCGCCCGGCCCCGCGCGCCCCGCGTCGTTTTCCCGCGAGCCCCCAGCGCGTCCGCGGCAGGGCGGGCAAGCCGCTGCACTTGCGCAACGATCCTGTCGGCCAGCGCGTCCAGCGCGGCGCCATCCAGGCTTTCGACCGGCAGCACCGTCTCGCCGCCGAAACCGGGGCGCGACCGCGACCGCGCATAGCGCGGGTCGTAGTGGTGTTGCATCAACTCACCGGCCAGCAGCGCATGATCGCCGCTTTCGGCCAGTTG
>SKWP01000108.1 GCA_007128865.1 Paracoccaceae bacterium | reverse complement strand
GTTGCACGCGGCAGGTGATACAGCAGCGGCGTCAGCACCAGAAGCGCCAGGGCAATCGCCAGCGCGGTGAAGATGCCCGCTGCCGGGGTGCGGGCGCCGGCATCGAAATTCACGATCGACCGCGACAGGCCGCCGGTCACCGGCATGGCGCTGGAGGCAGCGGCACCGAGGTTGGCCATGCCGAGCGCGACCAGTTCGCGGTCGGGATCGATCCGCTGCCGGCGCCGGGCTGCAAGGGTCTGCGCGATCGAGATCGATTCGACATAGCCCACGATCGCGATCATCGCGGCGGGAAACAGCAGCAGCTGGAGCAGGTCGAGGTCGAAGGCCGGTACCGAAAGCGGCGGCAGGCCGGCAGGGATGGCGCCGACCGTCGCAACGCCCTGCGCGCCAAGCCCGAGCCCCCAGACCGCGAGCGTCGATGCCGCCACCGCCACCAGCAGCGCGCTGCGCCCGGCAAGCGTGGCGGCCGCGGCCGGCACCCCGGCGCGCTTCAGCAGCGTCGCCAGCCCCTTGCGCGACCAGAACAGGAAGCCCAGCACCGCAGCGCTCAGCGCGACCGTCCAGGGGTTGACCCCGGATAGTGCCCCGGCCACCGAAACTGCCAGTTCAGGCAGGGTCTTGCCACCGGCATCGATGCCCAGAAGATGCCGCAGCTGGCTGCCGGCAATCAGGATGCCGGCGGCGGTGATGAAACCCGAAATCACCGGATGGCTGAGGAAATTCGCAAGAAACCCCAGCCGCAGGATTCCCATGGCCAGCAGCATCGCCCCCGACAGCGCGGCTATGGCCAGCGCGGCAAGGTGGAATTCGGCGCTGCCTTCGGCCGCGACGGCCCCGGCGGCGGCGGCGGTCATCAGCGCCACAACCGCGACCGGACCCACGGCAAGGCTGCGCGAGGTGCCCAGCGCGGCATACAGAAGCAGCGGCAGGATCGACCCGTAAAGCCCCGCCTGCGGCGGCAGCCCGGCCAGCATGGCATAGGCCATGGCCTGCGGGATCAGCATGACGGTCACAACCGTCGCGGCCATCAGGTCATCGCCGAGGCTGGCGCGGGAATAACCATTGGCCCAGTCGGGCAGAAAGCGCAGGCGTCGCATGTCGGGGGGTCCGGAAGGCTGCGCGGCGCGCAGCGGTACAGGGCAGGGCCCGGGGCGGGCCCTGCCGGGGATCAGGCATTGCGGCAGGCCCGCGGCCGGGCCTGCGCAGTGGTATCAGAGGCCGTTTACCGGCACCTTCAGATAGCTGGTGCCGTTGTCTTCGGCCGGCGGCATCTGGCCGGCCCGCATGTTCACCTGCAGCGACGGGATGATCAGCCGCGGCATGGCAAGCTGGGCATCGCGTTCGTTGCGGGCGCGGACGAAGTCTTCCTTCGACTTGCCTTCGCCGACATGCTTGTTCAGCCGTTTCTGTGCGCCGACCGTGGTTTCCCAGGCGTATTCGTCACGGCCCTCGGCCTTGTAGTCGTGGCCGACGAAGATCCGCGTCTCGTCCGGCAGGGCGAGGATCTTCTGGATGGAATCCCACATGGTATCGGCCGAACCGCCGGGAAAATCGCAACGCGCGGTGCCGAAATCGGGCATGAACAGGGTGTCGCCGACAAAGGCGGCCTCGCCCACAACATAGGTCAGGCAGGCCGGCGTGTGGCCCGGCGTGTGCAGCACGTCGCCGCGCATCTGGCCGATGTGAAAGCTGTCGCCTTCCTTGAACAGTGCATCGAACTGGCTGCCGTCGCGCTGGAATTCGGTGCCTTCGTTGAACACCTTGCCAAATGTGTCCTGAACGACGCGGATGTTTTCGCCGATGCCGATCTTGCCGCCGACCTGCTGCTGGATGTAGGGCGCGGCGCTCAGGTGGTCGGCGTGGACATGGGTTTCGAGGATCCATTCAACCCGCAGGTCGTGCTTGCGGACATGGTCGATCACCGCGTCGGCCGAGCGCGTATCGGTGCGGCCCGAGGCATAGTCGAAATCCAGCACCGAATCGACGATCGCGACCGAGCTGGAATTGGGATCCTTGACGATATAGGTGACGGTGAAGGTGGCTTCGTCGAAAAAGGCGGTGACTTCGGCTTTCATGGTGTCCTCCTGGATCGGTTGTTGGAACCCATATACGCCATTTCAAATATATTGCAAGACATGAATATGATTTTGTCGCCGGTTCCGCCGCTGGCGCCTGTCCTGTGCTTTCGGATAGGTTGACCTATCCGGATGCGCCGCTGCCGGCGCGCTGCCCGCGTGTAACCTCTGCCCCGCGAGGGGGTTTGACGCATCGAGGGACCGGAACGCCGCGGCATCCTGATCCGGGATTGCCACTCACGGAGGTCGCGGACGGTCCACCGCAGCAGCGCATGTCCCACCACCAGGACCGGCCGGACCCGCAATGCCGCCCCCTCGTGCCTGCCCCGAAGTTTGAAGGCCGGCGCGGTTCCGGCCGGCGCCATGGCCATCGGGCCGGCACACCGCCGGGCAGGCGGGGCGGATGCCCCGGTTTCGCGGTCAGTAGATGTACCGGATCTGTTCGGTCCAGAACCGTTCCAGCCGGCGCAGGCTGCGGTTGGTGCCTGTCAGCCCGTCGTCCGCGTCCAGCGCCCCGCTCGTGAGCCGTTCGGCGTGGCGTTGCATCAGGTCCGCCACCACACCGCGAATCGCCATGCCGCTTTCGGTCAGACGTACGCGAACAGCCCGCCGGTCTGCCCGGCAGCGTTCGTGATGCATGTAGCCCAGTTCCACCAGCTTCTTGAGATTGTAGGACACATTCGAGCCCTGATAGTAGCCGCGGCTGCGCAGTTCGCCTGCCGTCACCTCGTTGCCGCCGATGTTGAACAGCAGCAGGCCCTGCACGGCGTTGATCTGCAGGATGCCCAGGCGTTCGAACTCGTCCTTGATGACATCCAGCAGCAGCCGGTGCAGACGCTCGATCAGTTCAAGCGTCTCCATGTAGTCCACCAGGATTGCCGGCTGGCCTTCCCGGGTGGCGACGATATCCATCCTCATGCCAACCTCCGTGTTCGGTTCGATGCTGGCAGGGTGGGCGCAAAGGACGAATTTGAGGTAAACGCCACGCACGAAACCGCATTGGCCGGCATGACCCGCGGGTTCGGGCCGGCAACCAGTGAAGCAGCCAGGACGGGCGCGTGGACAGACGCAGACCGCGCAACTATGTCTGGGACGGTCAGCTTGCAGGAGTTCGTCGTGCCCGAAGACCGTCACCCGCCCGTCGCGCAATCCATCGACGGGGTTGCCGCCATGCTGGCCGCGCAGGGCTATCTTGCCGGGCGGGCGCTGGCGACGGTGGCGTTTCTGGCGCTGCGGCTTGGCCGGCCGCTGTTTCTGGAAGGCGAGCCCGGCACCGGCAAGACCGAGATTGCCAAGGCCTTGGCATCCGGGCTTGGCCGGCGGCTGATCCGGTTGCAGTGCTATGAGGGGC
>SKWP01000281.1 GCA_007128865.1 Paracoccaceae bacterium | reverse complement strand
GCTTGCCATGGCCGGCGGGGCGGCGGCGCAGGACTGGCTGGACTGCGTGATGTACCCCGAACAGGAATTGCGGCTGGGCTTTGGCGAGGCCGGTCTGATCGACGAGGTGCTTGTCAGCCCCGGCCAGTCCGTCGCACGCGGTGATCTGATCGCCCGTCAGGTCGCAGATGTCGAACGGATCCGCCGCGACCTTCTGGCGCTGAGGCTGTCCGGCGATGCCGCCATTGCCGCGCAAGAGGCCCGGATCGCCTTTATCGAACAGCGGCTGGACCGCGCCCGCCTGCTGGCCGAACGCAATGTGAACACCGACGTCCAGCTGCAGGAACTGGAATACGAACATGTCATCGCCCGGACCGGGCTGCGCCAGGCCGAAGAGGACCGGGCGGCGCGGGAGATCGAATTCGCCCTCGCCGAGGCCCAGCTTGCGCGCCGGACCCTGACGGCACCGGTGGATGGTGTGATCCTGGAACTGTTCCGCCGGCCGGGAGAATACGCCGAACGCAACGATTCGGTCGTCAAGCTGGGCATCATGGACCCGCTGCGGGTACGCAGCTTTGCACGCATCGCCCAGATGGGCGACATTCGGCCCGGTGCTCGGGTAACCGTGGTTCCCGATCCGCCCTTCGATGAAAGCCTCGAAGCGACGGTCAGCTTTGTTTCGACCCAGATCGACCCGGCGTCGCGGACCTTCATCGTCGAGGCGGTCCTGCCCAACACCGGGCTGAACCTGCCGGGCGGGCACCGATGCAGAATCAGCCTTGAGCCGGCGGCGCCATAGCGCCGCCCTGCGCCGCGGCAGCCCGCCGCACCGGCGTTGCGAAAGCTTGCCACGCAACGGAAACATCAACCCTGGATTGTTTCCTGCGACACGGCCGGGCACCCGCAACCCGCCGCCACACCTAACGAAAGTTGGAATTTCCTCCCCAAGAGCGCGGCCTTGGGTATTCCGATGTTTTGCCCGGATTACACCTTAAAGTTAAGCCACAAATGACCTATGTGGTGCCGAAAGATCCAGATCAGACGGAAAGATTTCCATGACCATCCAGACCGCACCGCCTGACGTCTCGACCGGGCTACTGAGCATCCTTGTGGTGGATGATCATGTGCTGGTGGCCGAGACCGTCGCGGCGGCCCTGTCGTCTGCCGACGATGTCAGGGTCAAGACCGTCGAGGATGTGGACGCAGCCGTCGCCGAGATCGAGCGGTCGGGCCGCTATGATGTCGTGCTGCTCGACTATGATGTGCCGGGGATGAATGCGCTGCAGGGTCTGCGACGGCTGATCGAGGCCAACAACGGCGGCGTGGCCCTGTTTTCGGGCGTCGCCAACTGGCGAACCGTCGAATGCGCCATCGAGATGGGCGCCAGCGGTTTCTTTCCCAAGACCCTGCCCCTGAAAACCCTCGGCCATGCGATCCGCTTCGTCGCGGATGGCGAGGTTTACCTGCCGGTCGAATATGTGCGCCACATGAACAAGGGCGATGGCGCGGAGCTTGGCCTCAAGCCGCGGGAAATGCGTGTTCTGGCCTTTCTGGGACAGGGCATGCAGAACAAGGAAATCGGCCGCGAACTGGGCATCGAAGAGGTGATCGTCAAGATGGATGTCAAGTCGATCTGCCGCAAGCTTGACGCGCGGAACCGTACGCAGGCCGTGCTCGCGGCCCAGAAACATGGGCTTCTCTGACGCATCAGGAAGAACCGCGGCAACCAGCACAATGGCAACGACCGGTACGGTCCACCGGCAACCGCCTGAACAGGCGCCGGTGGGGGCGTTGCATGTCGCGGCGGTGACCAGCAGTCTTGCCGACCCGAAGATGGCTGTCGCAGACATTGCCGCCCGGCTTGATCTGCAAGCCCGTGGCAAACCCGATTTCGTGACCATACACCATGGCTCCGGGCGTTCGTCTGCCGCCCTGTGGCCGCATCTGACCGCCACCTTTGGCGGCACCGCCCTGCATGGCGGTTCCTCATGCCTGGGCGTGATGACCGCAGATGGCGTCGATATCGGCCAGGGCGACGCCATCGGGGCCTTTGCAATCTGGGATCGTGCCGGTTGCTATGGTTCGGCCATGGTGCCTTTCGGCGACTCGGCGCGGCTTGCGGCAATCGCGGCGACCCGGCTGGCGCTGGCCCGCGCCGGGCGCGCCGGCGAGGCGCCCGAACTGGTGTGGCTGACCTCGACACCGGGTCACGAAGAGGCGGTTCTTGAAGGGATCAAGGAGGTTATCGGCCGGCCGGCGCTGATTGTCGGTGGCAGCGCTGCCGACAACGCGGTTGCCGGCGAATGGTGCGCCGGATCGGGCGACGGGGTTTCGAACGCGGCGGTGGTGGTGTCGGTGCTGTTTCCGTCAACGCCATTCGGATGCGCCTATGAAAGCGGTTACGCCCCCACCGACCGGCGCGGAACGGTGACGCAAGCCGAAGGCCGCCGCCTGCTGCAGATCGACGGGCGCCCGGCAACCGAGGTCTATGGCGAATGGACCGACGGCCGCATACAGCCGCCGCAGACAGGCAGCCGTTCGATCCTGTCGGAAGCGACCCTCGCGCCGCTGGGGCGCAGATACACCGATGTTGACGGCATCCCGATTCATCTGCTGGCGCATCCGGCTGTTGCGCATGCTGACGGCGGCCTCGAACTCTTTGCCAATGTCGCGGAGGGCGAGGAAATCTGCCTCATGGAAGGGTCCGAGGCCAGCCTGATCCAGCGCGCCGGCTGCATTGCCGCAAGCAGCCGCGACCAGCTTGGCGCCATTCCTGCGGCTGGCGCGCTGGTGGTCTACTGCGGCGGCTGCATGCTGGCTGTCAGGGAACACATGGACAATGTGGCCGCCGGGGTGGCGACGGGTCTGGGGGCCGTGCCGTTTCTTGGCGTTTTCAGCTTCGGTGAACAGGGCGAGATGCTGGACGGCGATTCGGCACATGGCAATCTGATGATCTCCTGCATCACCTTCGGGCGCGGCAGGCCTCGGGGGTCGCAGCACGGGCTGCGGGAACAGCCGTGAATCAGGTCGAAACGCTTCTGGCGACGCTGGCCAGGCGCGAACGTCTGCTGCGCGACGCCCGGACGACGGCGCGGCATGCCAACACGCTTACCACCGCCATGGACGTGATCTATGGCTGTGAGGATCTCGAACGCGGCATGGCAGATGTGCTGCAGCTTTGCCGGGAAGCGACAGGTGCCGACCTGTGGATCCTGTTGCGCCGGGCCGAAGGCCGGCTGGCGGTTCTGGCCGCCGCGGAGCCGGGCATCAAGGCGCTGTCATGGCAAGACCCCGAGGATTTCCTTGCGCGCGAAAGGCGGGTCACGGACCTGCGCGACCTGCCCTGGTTCGACGCGCTGCCGGCGGGGTTGCAGGAATTCCGGTCGTTCCTGTCGGTGCCTGTCGAGGTGCCGTCCGAGCCCCCGATGGCGATCGGACTTGTTTCGCGGCATCGGGCCG
>SKWP01000227.1 GCA_007128865.1 Paracoccaceae bacterium | reverse complement strand
CGCGATTCCGGCCGCATCGATCCGGTCCATCGCCCGGTCGAGGACCAGCGCCTCCAGCGCCAGCCGCCCCGCCATCAGTTCGGCCGCGCGATCCTGACTGTATTCGGGCACCTGAAGGGTGCGCGACGGGGTGTCGACAAGGGCGCCTTCGGCCACAAGCCGGCGCACTGCCTCGCGCACCGGGGTCATCGAGATGCCGAGCTGTTCGGAAAGCTGGCGCAGGCTCAGCCTGTCGCCGGGGGCGAATGCCCCGCGGGTGAAGGCATCGCGCAGCGCGAAATAGGCATTCTCGCGCAGCTTGACGGCATCGATACGGGCAATCACGGGCGAGGTCATGAAGTCTGCTCGGCAGGGATTGACGGGCGTGGGCTTCCTTTGATCTTATATCACAGATAACACTTATCCGGGTCAAGCCGGCGGGGGCATCATGGATCGGGACGGCGACAAGGGCTTCTGGCTCTATGACCTGCGGGTCGAAACGGTGCTGGATGGCCGGACGCCGGTGTGTCGCCACATCGAGGGCGAAAGCTTTCGGGTCATCGGCGAAAACCTCGTTTTCGAGGCGGGCCAGAAGATATCGATGTATGCCCTGGCCGCAGTCCTGCCGCTGCTGCCGGCCAAGCAACGCGAAACTGCAGCCGGTGACTGGATGTCGACCGACGCCGAGATTGCCTGCCCCGATCCGCACTGCGGCGGCAGGTTCCGTATTCACCGCGAGGGGCGGCGGTGGTATTCGCATGCCGCGACAACCGGCCTGCCGGATGCGCGCACGACCCCCTACTGGCAGTCGGGAGATGACCCGAAGTGACGCCTGAAACGACCGACCTTCGCCCGGGCCACCGGATTTCGCGGGTGATCAAGGGCGGCTGGCAGCTTGCCGGCGACCACGGCCCGGTGGACCGCGCCGCGGCCATCGCGGATATGGAGGCGTTCCTCGACGCTGGCATCACCACATTCGACTGCGCCGATATCTACAGGGGCGTGGAAGAGATGATCGGTGCCTTCATTGCCGATATCCGCCGCCGGCGCGGTGCCGGGTTCGCCGACCGGGTGATCGTCCATACCAAGCTTGTTCCCGACCTTGCCCGCCTGGCCGATATCCGGCCCGAAGAGATCGAGGCGATCGTCGACCGGTCGCTTTTGCGGCTGGGCATCGAACGGCTGCATCTGGTGCAGTTCTTCTGGTGGGATATCGAGATCGGCGATCCGGTTTCCGCGCTGCAGGTGCTGAAGGAATGCCAGCACAAGGGCAAGATCGGCAATCTGGGAACCACGAACTGGGATGCCGGGGCGATGGG
This sequence comes from Paracoccaceae bacterium, assembly GCA_007128865.1. Lineage (GTDB taxonomy): Bacteria > Pseudomonadota > Alphaproteobacteria > Rhodobacterales > Rhodobacteraceae > Rhodobaculum. Next base: position 11,305 of record SKWP01000227.1, on the reverse strand, counting down.
GCGTTTTGTCGATGACGGGTTCGATCTCGTATCGGCGCAGGTGCAGTATTCCCTGCTCGACCGGCGGCCGGCGGGGCGCCTTGCCGCCTGGGCTGCGGCGCGAAACATGCAGTTCCTGTGCTACGGTACGCTGGCCGGCGGGTTCCTGACCGATGCCTGGCTTGGCAGGCCCGACCCCGGCTTTGCCTTCGAAAACCGCAGTCTGGTGAAGTACCGGCTGATCATCGACGAATTCGGGCCATGGGATCTGTTCCAGACCCTGCTCGAAACGCTGCGGGCGGTGGCGGACCGGCATGGCGTTTCGCTGGCTTCGGTCGCAACGCGCTGGGTTCTGGACCAGCCCCAGGTTGCCGCCGCGATCGTCGGTGCGCGCTATGCAAGGCACCTTCCGCAAACGCTCGAGGTCTTCGGCCTGAAGCTGGATGCGGCCGACCGGGCCGCGATCGATGCCGTGCTTGGCAAGGCGGCCGGTCCCTCCGGCCCCGTTTACGGGCTCGAAGGGGATCGGAACGGCCGGCATGGCCGGATCATGAAATACAACCTCAACACCAATCCCCAGGATGCCGTGCACGGGGCGGCGACATGACCGCCGGGCCGATCCTTTCCACCCGCGGCCTGACGCGGGATTTTGGCGCGTTCCGGGCCGTTGATTCGGTGACGCTCGATTTCGGCCGCGGCCGCATGACCGGGCTGATCGGCCCCAACGGCGCCGGCAAGACGACCCTTTTCAACATGATCGCCGGCGAACTGCCGCCAACCGCGGGTCAGGTGCTGCTTGACGGTCAGGACGTGACCGGCCTGCGCCCCGATGCGCTGTTCGCACGCGGCCTTGCGCGGACATTCCAGATTCCGCGCCCGTTCCGCCGCATGACGGTGCTGGAAAACGTGATGCTCGTGCCTTCGGCGCAGACCGGCGAAACCGTGCTGGGCGCCCTGTTCCGCCGTCGTAGCATGGCGGCCGAACAGCGGCGGATGCGCGACAAGGCCATGGATATCCTCGAATTCATGACGCTGGACAGGCTGGCCGACCAGCCGGCCGGCAAGGTTTCCGGCGGGCAGATGAAGCTTCTGGAACTGGCGCGTGCGCTGATGGGCGACCCGACGATCATCCTGCTTGACGAACCGGCCGCCGGCGTGAACCCGTCGCTGACCCGCATCCTTGTGGAACGGATCGAAGAGTTGAACCGCCGCGGCACCAGCTTTGTGATCATCGAACATGACATGGATTTCGTCATGCGCCACTGCGACCCGGTGATCGCGCTTGCCGAGGGGCGGGTGGTGTTTCAGGGCACCGGCGAAGAGGCGCGCAGCAACCCGGTGCTGCTGGATGCCTATCTCGGGTCGCCGGCATGACCGACGCGGTGCTCAGCGTGGAGGGGCTCACGGCGGGCTATGTGCGCGACCTGCCGATCCTGCGCGACGTGAACCTGACGTTGAGGCGCGACACGCTTTGCGCCATCATCGGTCCGAACGGCGCCGGAAAATCCACCCTGATCAAGGCTATCGCCGGCCTTGTGCCGGTCAGTGCCGGGCGGGTGATGCTGGATGGCAAACCCATCACCGGCATCCGCCCCGACCAGATGGCAAGCCTGGGTCTGGCCTATGTGCCGCAGACCGATAACATCTTTCGCAGCCTGAAGATTTCGGAAAACCTCGCACTGGTGCTGCGGCGGGTGCCCGACCGCGCGACGCGGCTGGACGAGCTTTACACGCTGTTCCCGCCGCTGGCCGAAAAGCGCGGTGACCGCGCCGGTTCGCTTTCGGGCGGGCAGCGGCAGATGCTGGCGGTGGCGATGGCGCTGGCCAGCCGGCCGCGGGTGATGCTGATGGACGAACCTTCGGCCGGGCTGTCGCCCAAGATCCAGCGCGAGGTTCTCGACCTTGCGCGCGGGCTGACGGAAAAAGGCGTGTCGATCCTGCTGGTGGAACAGAACGTCAAGCAGGCGCTGCGGGTGGCCGACCATTGCTATATCCTCGCCGAAGGCCGCAACCAGATCGACGGCCCCGCCGAAAGCATCCTGTCCGATCCGGCGGTTGGTGAAATCTATCTGGGCGGCAGAAGGGTCGGAGCGGCATGATCCAGCACCTTGTCGATGGCATCCTGACCGGATCGATCATATCGCTGGGCGCGATCGGGCTGACGCTGATCATGCACATGCTGCGCTTTGCCAATTTCTCCTATGCCGAACTGCTTGGCATCGGGGCCTATTCGGCGCTGGTGTTCGACCGGCTGCTGGCGGCGCTGATACCCTTCATGCACGAAAAGATCGGGCCGCTGAGCCTGACCTGGACGCTTTCGGTCTCGGTGGTTCTGGCGATGGTGGTGACGGGGGCATCGGCGGTGGTGCTGGACAAGCTGGTGTTCAAGCGCATCCGCGAAAACGCCGGGCCGCTGTCGATGGTGTTTGCGTCCTTCGGTGTGGCGCTGATCCTGCGCAACATCATCACCCTGGCGTTCGGCCATCGTGCACAGCTCTATTCCCCCGATATCGCCTTTGCCATCGTGGTCAGCTTCGACCCGCTGCTGCTGATCAAGCCCGATCAGGTCTTCGTGCTGGGCGCGGCGCTGGTGCTGATGCTCATGCTGCATGTGGTGCTGACCCGTACCACCTTTGGCTATTCGCATCGGGCGGTCGCGGAAAACCCCGATCTCGCGCAGGTGTCGGGGGTGCGGCTTTCGCGGATGGTGGTTTCGGTCTGGGTGCTTGGCGGCGGGCTTTCGGCCGCGGCCGGGGTGTTCTATGGCCTGACCAACCAGATATCGCCGCATCTGGGGCACAACTTCGTGCTGCCGGTCTTTGCCGCCACCATCGTTGGCGGAATCGGCAGCGTCTATGGCGCGGTGCTGGGCGGCTTCATCGTCGGCATCGCCTCGGGCCTGTCGCTGATGATCCTGCCATCGGGCTATACGCCGGCGATGCCGTTCCTGATCATCATCGCGGTGATGCTCCTGCGCCCCCATGGCCTGTTCGGAGAGGAGCTGCACCGATGATCGGAATGATCTCCTATCTGGCGTTCTTTTCCACCATGGCGGCAATCTTTGCCATCGCGGTGCTGGGGCTCAACCTGCACTGGGGCTACACGGGGCTGTTCAATGGCGGTGTGGTCGCCTTTTTCGGCGCCGGTGCCTATGGAACCATGATCCTTGGCGGGCGGGCCGATGCAACGGTGCTGGGCGGTTTCGGCCTGCCGTTTCTGGTCGCCCTTGCCGGGGGCGTCGTGCTGGCCGGGATGCTTGCCTGGATCGTTGGCCTGCTGACGGTCCGATTGCGACACGATTATCTGGCGATATCCACCTTCGGCGTTGCCATCGCCTTTGAAAGCCTGACCCGCAATGCCGAATGGCTGACCGGTGGCGCCCGCGGGCTGCGCGGGTTTCCGCGCCCGTTCGAGGCCGCGGTCGGCAACAATTTCGTCTATGGGCTGCTGTTTCTGGCCTTTGTGCTGCTGGTGCTGGTGCTTGTCTACATCGGGCTGGAACGGCTGGTGCGGTCGCCCTTCGGCCGCGCGCTTCGTGCCATCCGCGAGGATGAAACCGCGGCGCGGTCGCTGGGCAAGAACCCCACCCGGCTGCGGCTGACATCCTTTGTCATCGGATCGATGATCATGGGTGTTGCCGGCGGGCTTTACGTAAGCTTCTATGCATTCGTCAGTCCGCAGGATCTGGCGCCGATCCTGACCTTCCAGATCTGGGCCATGCTGATTGTCGGCGGCGCCGGCAACAACCGCGGCGCGATCCTCGGCGCCTTCCTGATCTGGGCGGCCTGGACTGCCAGCGGCTTTCTCCTGGCGCGGCACGCCCCTGTGGCGATGCAGATTTACACCGGCTCGATCCAGTATATCCTTATCGGCTCGGTGATCGTGGGCATGTTGCTCTGGCGCCCGCAGGGGCTGTTGCCCGAACGTCTGGAAACCTCTGCCGGCCCGGATCGTACAAGACCGGCCGGCACCAATACGACCGCCACCACCAACAAGGGAGTCACCTGACAATGAAAAACAACCTGACGAGCATCGCTGCCCTGGCCGCCCTGGCCGTGACGGCCCATGCCGGCACCGCAGCGGCAGACTGCACGCTTCCCGTGGGCGTGGTTTACCCGACCTCGGTGGACTGGGGCAAACCCATCGCCGAAACCACCTTGTGGGTCGCCGACATGATCAACGAGGCCGGCGGCGTCGATGGCTGCCGGGTCAATGCGATCCTGCGCGATACCCAGGTCGACCCGCGCGTGGGGGTCGATGCCGCCCGGGCGCTGGTCGATCTGGACCGGGTGCAGCTTCTGATCGGTGCCGTCGCCTCGGGGGTGACAATACCGATCCTGACCTCGGTGGCCGCACCATCGGGGGTGATGCAGATTTCCTGCTGTTCATCCACAACCCGCCTGACCGAGATCGCCGCCGAGGGGGGCGCCAACGGGCTGTTCTTCCGCACCTTTGCCACCTCCAACGTGCAGGCCCTTGTCGCCGCAATGAAGGCGCAGGAGGCCGGTTACGAAACCATCACCATCCTGTACAAGAACGACGACTGGGGGCAGGATCTGGGCTCGCTCGCCGCGGCTGCCTTTGCCGGAGCGGGGATCGAGGTAAAGGCCCAGATCGCCATCAACGACGATCAGCCCAGCTATCGCGCCGAGGTGACCCAGGCGCTGGCGACCCGTCCCGAAGCGCTGTATCTGGCGCTTTATCCCAAGGAAGGCATCGCGGTCGTGCGCGAATGGATCTCGCTGGGCGGGACCACCGAATTCATCGGTACCAATTCGCTGAAATCCGATGAGTTCCGCGAAGCGGTCGGCATGCAGCATCTGGGCAATTTCATCGGCACCGACAGCTCGACCCCGCGCACCGGTTCGGCCACGGCCTTTGTCGATGCCTATACCGCCCATTTCAACGCACCGCCCAGCGGTCCGGGCCTGCCGAACGCCTTCGATGCCGCGGCGATATCGTTGCTGGCCTATCACGCGGCCGGGCGCGATGCGACCGGCGCCCAGATCGCTGCCAAGGTGCCGATGGTCACCGACCCGGCCGGCGAGCCGATCGACGGTGACGTTGCCGGCTTTGCCCGTGCGATGGAGCTGCTTTCGGCCGGGCAACCGGTCTCCTATCAGGGTGGCACCGGTGCGGTGACCTTTGACCAGTATGGCGACGTGTCGGCGCCGGCGGTGTTCTGGAACTTCGGCGCCGACGGGGCGATCACCGAAATCCAGTACATCACGCTTGAAGAGGTCGCCGCATTCGGCGCCTCGATCGAGTGACGAACCCGGCCCGTCCTGCCGGCACCGGCGGGGCGGGCCGTGCGGCGGCTGTCAATCTTGTCGGGCAGGGCCGGATTGGCGCAGCCGTGGCCGAATGGCTGTCGAACGCCCCCGGCTACCGCCTGCAAGAGCTGATCGGAAGGGGGGCATGCGGCTGGCAACCGGCACCCCTGACCATCGACACCGCCGGCCCCGGCGCCCTGCGCGACCATGGCGAAAGACTGCTTGCCGAGGGTGATCTCTGGACGGTCGGCGCCGCGGCGCTGGCCGACACCGCGTTTGCCGAACGCCTGCGCCGGGTGGCTCAGGCCAGTGGCAACCGCCTGCGTCTTTTCACTGCCACCCTTGCCGGCCCGGCGCGGTGGCCCCGGGAAACCCCGGTGCGGCTGCTGGTCCGGCAATCCGCACCCGGCCTTGGCCCCGCGCCAGGCCCCGTTTTCGACGGGCCGCTGGCCGAGGCTGCGCTGCGCTTTCCCGATCATCTCAACACCGCAACAGCCGCTGCCCTCGCCGGGCCGGGCATCGCGGCCACCTCGGTTCGTCTGACCTGCACTCAGGCCGGAAGCCCCCAAGTCCTGGCGCTGCAGTACCGCATGCCCGGCACGCTGATCGAGACCGAGGCCCGGTTCGACCTTTCGCCCGACAGGCAACACCCGGTTGCCACGGCCATCATTGCCGCCCTGCAGGAACGGGCCGGCTGGCTGCGCTTTGGCTGATCGGCTCTATGGGAAAGAACGGCCGGCAGATGCGGGCTTCGAGCCGGAACCAGCGATCCAGCCGCGCGCCGTCAACTTCGATGCGGAAATCGTGCAGCATGTCGGACACGGTTTGCAGGTCATCGACCTCATAGACCAGATACCAGGTGAAATCATCGGCCGCGGGCTGGCCGACCTTGAGGATATCGTCATCCAGCGTGGTGATCAGCCGCGCACCCCTGTCGACCCACCCCGCGCAGACCTCCACAAGCCGCGGCAGGGCCCTTTCGCGGCGTTCTTCGGCATCGGCCGCATACCAGCCCGGTGTTGCCGCACCCAGCAGGAGCACACGATAGGGCGGGCGGGCATTCGGGGCGGTATCGCTCATGGGCTTGTCCATTTCCTGTTTCCGGTGGCGGGCGTTGTGCGCTTGCGTGACGTCAGAACGAGCGGATGGTTCGCAGGGCGCCATCGAGCACCTTGCCGTCTTCATCGGCAAGCGCGGCGGTGACCAGCCGGCGGGTCCAGTCTGCCGCGTCCTTGCGCCCGGCAACACATGCGACCCCTTCCATGACCCGGTCGAATTTCGACATGCCGCGGGCATGGGTATCGGAATAGCCCTTTATCAGACGCCGGGCGCAGAGGATTTCGATTGCAAACGCCGGGTCGCGGTCTGCCTGGGCCATTGCCGTGTTCAGCCAGGCTTCGAGATGGCGCATCTCCTGCGCATGGCGCAGGGTGCCGCGGCGCCAGCGCCTTAGCCCCGCGATCAGCCACAATTGCAGGAACGGCCGCAGCCGGTCGGTCCGCAGGCGCCGGCCACGGTTCACGCGGCGGTCGATCCAGGCCACAAGGCGCGGCCGGGCATGAACCCACCGGCCCAGCCCGGCCGGCAGGATCGACACGATCTCTTCGCCGCGGGGATGGGTATAGTCGGTCAACTGCATCACCTCACCGGCCCCCATTTCGGCGCGGATACGGCCAAAGCGCGTGCTTCGGGTCTTTTCATCGGCCACCCGCATCACGTCGTCATAGGCCATGGCATTGGCGATATGCTTGGCCGCTTGCCGGGTCAGCGCGTGATCGCCGGTCCGGTCCAGCGCCAGCACGCGGTCCAGCCGGTCAAGGTATTCGGCGCCGTATGCCGGATCCTGAAACGCCACCACCTTTTGCAACCCGGCCATGGCCATGCCCTGCACCGGTGCGGGCAGGGCACGGGCGCGATCCTCCAGCCGTTGCCATGCGGTCAGCAGCGGCGCGGGGCCTTGCGGCGAGGGGGGCGCAGGGGCAGGGGCCTCGCCCGGATGCGCATCGGCACCCCCCGCCCGGGCCGCAGTAAAACCGGCGTCAAAGGCGCGCAGGCTGGCATCGACGCCCTTGCCCCCGGCGCGGATCGCCGCCTCGTAAGCCGTGCGGGGAAAGGGCAGGGCGCCCGAACCCGCCAGCGCCCCGAACAGGCTGGCGGAAATGATCGATCCCGCGTCCACCGCCAGCTGATCGAAATCTGCCAGGATCAGCCTGCGCGCCGCGATTTCGGCGGCCGCCCGGACCTCTTCGGCATCGGCGATGCCATCGCCCGGCGCCGTCTTTTCGCTGACCGCCAGCGCGCGGTGGGTCGAGCCGATCAGCACCGTCCGGTCCGGCGTGACAAGGCCGCGCAGGATGGCGCGACCGACCTCCATCATCTCGGCTGCGATCACGATGTCCACATCGCCCGCCGAAGGGGCCAGCGCCAGGACCGGGGTGCCGCCGTCAGCCTGCGCGATCTCGATGTAATAGATCGTCGCGCCGGTACGCTGCGCCACGCCCGCAACGCTGGTGGCCTGCACTGCAAGGCCCTGCGACCGGGCCAGCGCCTCGATCCAGCCGGTCAGCACACCGCCGCCCTGGCCGCCGACAGCCATGATGGCAAGCTTGATGATGCCGCCGGGCAGGTGGCCGTCGGGAATGGCGCGGACGTTTTGCGGCAGGGGCGTCACCCCGCGCCCCCGAAACGCAGCCGCCGCTGTTCGCGCCGGCGCATCAGCCAGCCGATGGCGGCCTGTCGCCAGCGGTTCAGCCGGCGTTCCCACAGGCCGGGGTTGTGCACGACGCGGGCCTCGTAGAACGACGGGCACAGGATTGCCGCCTCGGCCACCTCGCCGCAATTGCCGCAGCCGACGCAGCTGTGGTCGATGCTGGCCACCGGATCGTCGCGCAGCGGGTCGTCCAGCGTCTTCAGGCTCAGCGAAGGGCAGCCCGAAAGCCGCATGCAGGCGTGATCGCCGGTGCAGATGGCCGCGTCCACGCCAAAGCGCGGGGCCTCGACCCTGCGGCCTTCCCTTATCGCCTGCGCGCGCCGGGGTTTTTCGCGGCGCTGGCGGTTCAGCATGCATTCGCTTGAGGCCACGATCACCTTCGGCCCCGGCAAACCGGATGTCAGTGCCTCGCGCAGGGTGTCGCGCATCCGCGCCACGTCATAGGTGCGGTCGATCTGGCGCACCCAGCCGATGCCGATGCCCCGCAGGGCCTTTGCGATCGGGTGGTTGGTGGCCTTGGTGGGGTTTTCCGCGCGCGAGGACAGGATATCCTGCCCCCCGGTCGCGGCAGAATAGAAATTGTCCACCACCACGGCCACGGCATCGGCCTTGTTGAAGGTCATGTTGCCAAAGCTCGAGGTCAGCCCGTTGTGCCAGAACCCGCCATCGCCGATGATCGAGATCGGCCGCTTGCCCCCGCCGGCCGCGCGCCCGCCGTCAAAGGCGCCGTTGGATGCCGGGCCGAGCCCGTAGCCCATCGTCGCGCCCCCGATGTTGAAGGGCGGCAGCGAGCCGAACAGGTGGCAGCCGATATCGGCAGAGATCTGGTGTTCGCCCAGTTCCTTCTGCACCAGCTTGAGGGCCGCAAAGACGGGCCGTTCAGGACAGCCGATACAGAAACCCGGCGGGCGGGCGGGAACGGTTTGCGACAGGTCGGGGATGACCGGTGCCTCGGCATTCGGGGCACGGACCTGCGCCGGCAGCTGATCGGGCGCGGCGCGGCGCAGGAAGCCCTCGATCCCGTCCAGCATCACCTTGCCGGTATATTCGCCGGCCATGGGCAGGATATCCTTGCCATGCAGCCGCGTCGGCATGCCTGCACGCAGCAGATGGGTCGCCAGCTGCTGCTCGATGAATTCCGGCTGGCCTTCCTCGACGACCAGCACCGCATCCTTGCCGGCGCAGAAGCCGAGGAATTCCTCGGGCACGATCGGATAGGTCACGTTCAGGCAGTAGATCGGCACCTGAGTGTTGCCATGCATATCCGCCAGCCCCAGCCGCTGCAGCGCGCGGACCACGCCATTGTACATGCCGCCCTGGCAGATGATGCCGACGGGCGCCTGATCGGGGCCGAAGACCTCGTTCAGGCCGTGGTCGCGGATGAAGCGCAGCGCGGCGGGCCAGCGGTTGGCGATCTTGTCCTGTTCCTGGGCGTAGGACATCGGCGGCAGGACGATGCGCGATACCTCGCGCCGCGGGGCCGACAGCGCCTCGGCCACGGTCAGCGGCGGGCGGCGGTTGTCGCGGGTTTCGAACTGGCCCGTCACATGGCAGGCGCGGATGCGCAGCATCAGCATGGCGGGGGTGCCGGACGCCTCGCTGAGATCGAACCCGTCCCCCACCGCCTTGACGATCGAAGGCAGGTTTGGGCGCGGGTCCAGCAGCCAGAACTGCGATTTCATGGCAAAGGCGTGGCTGCGCTCCTGCATGATGCTGGAGCCCTCGCCATAATCCTCGCCCACGATGATCAACGCGCCGCCGGTGACACCGCTGGACGACAGGTTGGCCAGCGCGTCCGAGGCCACATTCACCCCCACCGGCCCCTTGAAGGTGACCGCGCCGCGGATCGGATAGTGGACCGAGGCCGCCAGCATCGCCCCGGCCGCCGCCTCGGATGCATTCGCCTCGAAGCGCACGCCAAGTTCGGTCAGCAGATCCTCTGCATCGGCCAGCACATCCATCAGATGGCTGATCGGCGCGCCCTGATAGCCGCCGACATAACCGACGCCGTTTTCCAGCAGCGCCTTGGTGATCGCCAGTATCCCTTCGCCGGTGAAGGTCTCGCCCGCGCCCTTGCGCAGATGTTCGACTTCGGCCTTGAAGGATCGTTCGGCCATTGCCTCAGCCTTGCGGCACCAGTGCCAGGGCCCGGATCGGCGATCCGGTGCCATGTTCGATCCTGAGCGGCGCAGCGATCAGGATTGCCCCCTTGGGTGGAAGTTGGTCGAGATTGCACAGGCTGGCAAGGCCGAAGCAGTTGTCGCGGTGCAGGAAGTTATGCGCCGGATAGGGCGGGCTGAACTTGCCGGCCATGCCTGCATCGGTGCCGATGCATTGCGTGCCCCAGCCGACAATGCCGCGAGACAGCAGGTAATCGATGCATTCCGGGCTCGGCCCGGGGCTGTGCGAGCCGTCCTCGTGGGGGTCCGGGTCTTCGTTCAGAAACAGCGCTTCGTCATGGGCACGCCTGTCCCAGTCGGTGCGCATCAGCACCCATTCGCCCGGTCCGATCTCGCCGTGTTCGGCCTCCCATGCCTTCACATGCGCGGCCGTCAGCAGGAAATCGGGGTCTTCGGCAGCCTCGCGCGAACAGTCGATGACATTGGCCGGCGCGATCAGACGCTGCACATCGAGCGTGTCGGTAAATCCATCGGGAAAGTCGCGCCCCGAAAGCCAGTGGTGCGGCGCATCGAAATGGGTGCCGGAATGTTCGCCCAGAACCATCCAGTTCCAGGCAAAGAAGGGGCCATCGGCATCATATTCGCTGATCTTGTGGATCTCGACCTTCGGGGTGTTTCTGGCGAAATCCTCGGGCAGCCGCAGGATCGGTGTCCGGGGGCCGAGCACGGCGGTGCAGTCGACCACCCGGACCCTTCCGGAAAGCAGCATGGCGCCGAGGCCGCCCAGGATTTCGTTCGATGACATGGTGTCTCCCTTCGCCGTGGGCATGGCCTGTGCGCGGCCGGCAAGGCGGCCGCGGCGGCGGTCCAGCACGCTGCGCATGATGTCGAAGACCGCATCGACGGCGGCTTCCTCGGTCACGAAACCCGGCGACATGCGCAGGACCGGGCCGCGGAAATCGACCGAATAGCCTTCGACCCCCAGCGCGCCGACGGCGGCCGCGGCTTCGGGCTTGTCGGGAAGCCGCATCATCACCGCCCCACCGCGCCGTTCCGCCTCGCGCGGGGAATGCAGCGGCAGGCCAAGATCATCGGCGCGGGTAATGATCCGGTCCACCAGCCGGCGGTTATGGGCGGCAACCTCGGTCAGATCCTGACGCGAAAACCATTCCATGCTCGGCAGCGAGGCAATCGCGGCCACACAGCCCGGCGTGCCGGTGTCG
>SKWP01000472.1 GCA_007128865.1 Paracoccaceae bacterium | reverse complement strand
TGCTGCGTTCGGGCGCGCTGCCGGCCGAGATGATCTTTCTGGAGGAACGCACCGTCGGCCCCGAACTCGGGCAGGACAGCATAGACGCCGGCAAGGTCGCCGCGATCGTGGCGCTGGTGGCTGTTCTGGGCTTCATGCTGCTCAGCTATGGCGGCTTCGGGGTCATCGCAAACATTGCGCTGCTGCTGAACCTCGGCATGATCTTCGGCCTGCTGTCGGCCATCGGCGCAACGCTGACCCTGCCGGGCATCGCCGGCATCGTGCTGACCATCGGCATGGCGGTGGACGCCACCGTGCTGATCTTCGAACGCATCCGGGAAGAGTTGCGCACCGCAAAGGGGCCGGCCCGGGCCATCGAGCTCGGATACGAAAAGGCCATGTCGGCCATCCTCGACGCCAATGTGACCACCTTCATCACCGCGGTGATCCTGTTTGCCATGGGCTCCGGCCCGGTGCGCGGCTTTGCGGTGACGCTTGGGCTGGGGATCATGACATCGGTGTTCACGGCGCTGTTCGTCACCCGTCTGATGATCGTGATGTGGTTCGAGCGCCGGCGTCCCAAGACCGTGACAATCTGAGGGGAAGCGCATGCGCCTGAAACTGGTTCCGCAGGATACCGCCGTCCCCTTCTTCCGCTACTGGAAGGTCACCTTCGGCGGCTCGATCGTGGCCATGGTGCTGTCGCTGGTGGCCTTTGCGGTCATGGGCCTGAACTTCGGCATCGATTTCCGCGGCGGCACGACCATCCGGACCGAGGCGACCCAGCCTGTGGATGTCGGTGCCTACCGCAATGCCATTGCGCCGCTGGGGCTGGGCGATGTGGCCATCACCGAGGTTTTCGATCCCACCTTCCGCGCCGACCAGAATGTGGCGATGATCCGCATCCAGGCCCAGGAAGGCGCCGAATCGATCACCCCCGAGATCCTTCAGCAGGTGGAGGCCGCGCTGGTCGAGGTTGACCCGACGCTGCGTTTCGTGGCTGTCGAATCCGTCGGCCCCAAGGTTTCGGGCGAGCTGATCCAGGCCGCCATCATCGCGGTCTCATTGGCGCTTGCGGCGGTGCTGTTCTACATCTGGCTGCGCTTCGAATGGCAGTTCTCGGTCGGTGCCGTGGCCGCGCTCGTCCATGACGTGGTGCTGACCATCGGCATCTTTGCGGTGCTTCAGATACGCTTTGACCTGGCCATCATCGCCGCGATCCTGACCATCGTCGGCTATTCGATCAACGATACCGTCGTGGTCTTCGACCGGGTTCGGGAAAACCTGATCAAGTTCAAGAAACGCCCGCTCAGGGAAGTGCTGGACCTGTCGATCAACGAAACCCTGTCGCGGACGGTGATGACCAGCGTCACCACGCTGCTGGCGCTTGTGGCGCTGTTCGTTCTGGGCGGCGACGTGATCCGCGGTTTCGTGTTCGCAATGATCTGGGGTGTGATCATCGGCACCTATTCTTCGGTCTTCGTGGCCTCGGCCGTGCTGCTCTGGCTCGGCGTCACCCGTGACTGGTCGAAGAACGACAGCGACAGGGCCGGAACCCGCTTTTCCACCGGACAGGGCAGCTGAGAACCGGCCACGGGTGAGAGGATGCGCCTGACTGAGGTCCAATTCGACAGCGCAACCCCGATCGATTCCTACGGTCCGGGGTTCTTCCGGATCGCCGGGCAGGTGCTGCGCGGGCCGGTCCTGGTTCAGGCCGGCGGGGCGGCATCATGGGGCGGGCCGGATGATGTGGCCGCCCTGACCGCGCTGGCAGGCCGGGTGGACGTGCTGTTTGTCGGAACCGGCGCACGCATGATGCCGCTGCCCGCGGCGTTTCGCGCGGCCCTCGCGGATGCAGGTTTCGGGGTCGAACCCATGGCCACGCCCGCCGCCTGCCGAACCTACAACGTGCTTCTGGCCGAAGGCCGCCGGATTGCCGCGGCCCTGCTGCCTGTGGAAGGCGACAGAAGCGCCTGATACGGTATCCGTTTGGCCGGTTCGGTTGGCCATCGGTCTTTCCCCGCCTGTGCACCACAACGGGCAGCGCCGGTCTGAAAACCCGGCAGGGTGCGCCAACCGCATCATCCCCGATCAGCGAAAGCGATCCATCAGCCGTTGCAGCGCCGACCGGGGCTCGGGATCAGGGCTTTTGGTCGGGGTGCTTTCAGGCGGCGGCGGTGCCGGTGCCGCAGGACGCCCCGCCGATGATCTCGGCGGCGCAACCCGCAGCGCCACGGCATTGAGAAACCGCGCCCCGTCGCCGGCCGCCAGCGCCGGTGCACCGTCGGAAATGCCGCGCAACAGGTCATCCAGCCAGTCCGCATCGGCCTTGGCGAAATCGTTCAGCACCCAGGATGTCACCAGTTCCTTGCGCCCGGGGTGCCCGATGCCCAGCCGCACCCGCGCATAATCGGCCCCGACATGGGCATGAACAGACCGCAGACCATTATGGCCGGCATGCCCGCCGCCCTGCTTGATCCGGCACTTGCCGGGGGCAAGGTCAAGTTCGTCGTGAAAGACGGTCAGTTCGGCAGCTGTGAGCTTGAAGAACTTCAGCGCCGCCGCCACCGACTGGCCCGACAGGTTCATGAAGGTCTCGGGCTTCAGCAACAGCACCCGCTCGCCACCCAGCCGGCCTTCGGAAAGCTGCGCCTGAAACTTTGCCCTCCAGGGCGAAAACCCGTGATCTTCGGCAATCCTGTCAACCGCCATGAAACCGATGTTGTGCCGGTTGCGGGCGTATTTCGGCCCCGGATTGCCCAATCCGACAAACAGCTTCATGCGACCTCCGATCTTCCTGCCTGGCCGGTTCGGGGGTTGTCCCCGCCGGCCGTCAAGCTAAGCCTTGAACAAGCCCCATCGCCATAATCGTGACGCCACAGGCATCGCAAGCCCCGGAGAAAGTCAATGTTCCTGACAATGAACCGATTTCGTGTCCGACCCGACCGCACAGCGGAATTCGAGGCCGTATGGACCGGCCGCGACAGCCGCCTGCCCGAGGTGCCGGGCTTCGTGGCCTTTCATCTGATGAAGGGCCCCGAGGCAGAAGACCATGTGCTTTATGCCTCGCACACCCTCTGGCAGGATCGCGCCGCCTTCGAGGCCTGGACACGCTCCGAAGCGTTCCGCTCGGCGCACCGGGGTGCCGGCGCCCATGCCGATATCTATCTGGGCCCGCCGGAGCTTGAAGTCTTCGAAAGCGTTCAGAGCATCGAGGCAAAGGCGCCCTGACCGCGGCGCCTGTACAATGCCGGGGCAGGCCCGCACCACCCGGTTGCCCCGGCGATCCGCCCCGAAACCCGCAACAGCAAAGCACAAGGGCCGCCCCGCAAGGAGGCGGCCCCGAGCTTTTCGGAGATGGGCCAGTTAGGGCTTGGCCCAGACGTGGAACGCCCCCTTCGGGGCTGCCCTCAGGATGCGGCCTCCACGACTGTCCCGACACCTCTCTCCAATATCACTCTCGAC
>SKWP01000344.1 GCA_007128865.1 Paracoccaceae bacterium | reverse complement strand
GTATCGTGATGCCGCGTATTACGAGATCGAACGCGCCATCGAAACTCGGGGCCGCACCTTCGTCTTTGGCCGCATGGCCTATGACGACTGGCGGTCGGGAAATATCTTCGGGCAGGATGTGACGCTGGTTGCGGATTATCCCGATCTGGTGATCGAACGCTTCGACGCGCCCGAAAGCGTGGTCGCCGGCGAGGTCTTCGAGGTCGAGATCGAGGTGCGTAACACCGGCACCGCGACTGCAGAAGCCGATGAAGGCTGGCTGGACCGTCTGTTCCTGTCACGCGGCGCCAATATCGAGAGCGACAGCCACTTGCTGTTGCCCGAGAATTACGGCGAGCGCGCCGCGGTTCAGGGCCACGCGCGCACAACGGCGCTGGCTCCGGGCGAAAGCTATGTCGCCACCATTCGCGCGCAAATCCATCATTCCTTTGAAGGCAGTTTCAACCTCATTGCCAAGACCGACTCCGGGCTCTATTTCGGCCGGTCGCCGATCCCCGGAATCCGCGAAGGCTGGGTCTCCACGTCTTCAAGCACGCAGGAGGTTAACGAAGGCCCCTTCGAGGCCAACAACACCGCAATCCGCGCAATCAACGTCCTGCCTGCGGCACGGCCGGAACTGATCATCACCCAGATCGATCTGCCCGAACGGATCGTTGCCGGCGAAGAGGTGCGCCTTGGCTATACGATCACGAACGAAGGTGCCCCGGTCCGCCTCGGATCCGGCCAGCGGATACCTCTGGAAATGGCCTTTGCCCCGCCGGGCGGGGATCCCGGGGTCGGGATCGAGGCCGACCTGCCGCGCGAGACGATCCTGCTTGACGCACTGGACGCGGGCGAGAGCATTTCGGGCGAATTCGTCTTTCGCGTGCCGGTCACGGTTGTCGCCGATGTCTACAACCTGCGTTTGCGCATCGACCCGCCCATCCGCGGCCCCTTCGGCGAGGTGCTGGAGACCGCGCGGGGCGAGGCCGAAGGCGTGCGCTTCGTTCCCGTCACGATCGACCTGCCGCCGCCTGCCGATCTGGTGCCCGGCAACGTTCTGGCGCCTGCGACGCTGGTGCCGGGCGAACGGGCAACCATCACATGGACAGTGCGCAACGACAGCGATGTGACGGTCAGCGGCCCCTGGACAGACACGCTCTACCTGTCGCGGGACGCCGCGCTTGATGCCACCGCCGACGTCGTGATGGGGCGACTTGAATACGACGTGACGCTCGCACCCGGCGAAGTGGCGCAACTGTCGCTCGAGGTCGAGGTACCACCGGTTCAGGAAGGCCCCTGGCGGGTGCTGGTGCGCACCGATGTCTATAACGAGGTCTACGAGGCCGACGCGGTCGCCAACAATGTGGCGGCCTCCGGCGCGCTGTCGTCGGTGTCGGTCCCGACCCTGTCCATCGGCGCGGACCTGAAACTTGACCTGAAGCCCGGCGAACAGCGGCTTTACCGGATCGACGCACCGCTGGCGCAGACGCTGGAGGTGCGTGCCTCCTCCGGGGCGACCGGCCATGCGCCCGCGCTGTTTCTTGCACAGGACAGGGCAGCAACCCGGGCGGATTTCGACCTGTCGGATTTCGCAGCGCCCGGCTCGGCCTCGCGCGTTCTGGTTCCGGGGACCACCCCGGGCGCCTATTACCTGCTGGTCCGCGCCGGCGACGAACCGGCCGAGACGGTGCTGCGGGCCAGCCTGCCGCCGCTCGCCATTTCGGATATCAGCGTGGAACGGGTGGGCGCCGGCGCCTTCGTCACCGCCACGATCAAGGGCGCCCAGTTCGATGCCGGCGCCATCCCGAGGCTGTCGCGGCCCGGCGCTACTGCCTTTGAGCCCGTGGCCTGGCAGGTGCTCGACAGCACGCGGATTGTGGCGACCTTCGATCTGACCGATGCGCCCGTCGGTCTTTATGATGTCGCCGTCACCAACGGCACGGGCGAACGCGTCACCTTGCCCTATCGCGTCATGGTGGAGCCGCCGCAGGCGCCCGAAATCGGCGTTGCGATCAACGGGCCGCGCGTGGTGACGACGACCGATATCTTCGCCAATTTCCCGATTTTCGTGCGCAATGCCGCGAATATCGATGCGCCTTATGTCC
This sequence comes from Paracoccaceae bacterium, assembly GCA_007128865.1. GTDB lineage: Bacteria > Pseudomonadota > Alphaproteobacteria > Rhodobacterales > Rhodobacteraceae > Rhodobaculum. Next base: position 1,369 of record SKWP01000344.1, on the reverse strand, counting down.
ATTTCCAGACGTGGCAGGCGGATTTCGGTATTAACCCCGCTCTGGAAGCCCTTGATGAAGATGGCAATGTCATCCGTGGCTGGCGCAACTGGTCCTCGGTCGGGCTGCGCGGCGCGCCGGGCGCTGGCGACACCACCCTTTTCGCCGAGCTTGACCCGACGATGGAGATCGAACGCCGGATCCTCGCGTCCGGCTATGTGCTCGATCTGGCGCCGGGGCAAAGTGCCGCCACCACGCTGATCGAGCATATCTATCCGGGGATTGATTACAGCCAGCTTACGGATGGAGAGCGCGCGAGCCTGCCTTTCGAAGGCTGGGTCGGTGTGTCGGCCACGCCGATGACCCGGGCGGAGTTCGTGGATCACCAGAGCGACATCGCGCGCGGATTGCGCCTTGCGATTCTGGAAGATTCCGGCGCCGCAAGCAGCCTTCTGGCACTGGCCGCAGATGAGGCGACATGGGTGCAGCTATACCTTGCCGGGCTGGAAGAGGCCGGCATCCTTCGGCCCGAGGCCGGCGTGCCCGAGGCGCGCGAGGCCCCGCTGATCGCATCGATTCTGGCCCATATCGGGGCCTCGGCCACGCTTGGCCCGCTTGGCAGCGCGGTGCAGCAATCCTCCGGTGGTGCGGCTGCCTTCTTCGACCGACTGGTGAATCTCTATCGCGACTCCGAGCCGCTGCAAGAGGCGCTTCTGCTGCCCACCGAAGCATCGGTGGATTTCGAAACGAACACGCCGCCGAACGCCGCAAACGCCAACCTTCAACGCGAAGCGCCCACTGCCCTGATGACGCGCGATTACCTGATGCGCCTGCCCGATGCGATCGAAGGGCGCGGGTCGGGCCTGTCGGACGACATGCTGCGCGCGATTGGCCCTGCCGGGCTGGGCCGCGGCGAGCTTGCCGCCTTTTCGCTGCGGGAGTACCTGCGGGCAGAGGGCCTGTCGGACGGCTCTGCGCTGATGACCGGCCCGCGGGTGGCCGATACCGGCGGCTTCGTGCCGCTGGGGCGCGACCTGCCCTACACCATCGGGCTGGTGAACGACGATCCATATGATCATGTCCGCGAATTGCGCGTGGCGGTCGAGCTTGACCGCAGCCTCGACGCCGGAAGCTTTGCCCTTGCCGACCTGCGGCTGGGCGATATCGAGATCGAGATCCCCGCGGGCAGCTGGGGCTTCCAGCGCGATTTCGACTTCACCGAAAGCCGCGGCTTCATCCTGCGGGTCTCCGCCGCGGTCAATGTCTTTGACCAGCCCGAAACGGCGACATGGCTCATTCAGGCGATCGATCCGGAAACGGGCGATGTGCTGCGCGACCGGACGCGCGGCTTCCTTGCACCGGATGAAACCGCCGAGATGGGCTACAGCCT
>SKWP01000367.1 GCA_007128865.1 Paracoccaceae bacterium | reverse complement strand
TGGCCGAGGCACGGACAGAGGGCGGTGCCCGACCGCCGGGTGGGCGCTGCAAGGTCGATGCCCGGGCGGTTTATGGTGCAAGAACATCCGAGGGTGCCACGGCTTGCACCGTTGCAGGGCGCCCGCCCGATCGGGTCGGTCGGGCGCGGCCCGGCGGCGCTGCGCGCCTTGATTCCGGGCCAGGGGGGCGGTGTCCGCTCCGTCCCGCATGGGCTTGCCCCTCGCCTCGCATGGCGGAACCTGGTGTCAGGTCAGGAACACTAGCGAAGCCGCCCGATGGCAAAGGTCGGGCTGGTGCCATGTGCGTGCAGGTAGTCGTTCAGTAGTGCCGGGTCGGGGCCGGTATCGGCGCCGGTTCCGGTTTCGGCGGCGGCGAGCCCGCCGGTGACAAACAGCGAATCGATATCCTCGCCCAGCGCGCCGGCGATGTCGGTGCCGATTCCGTCTCCGATGGCGAGGATGCGCTGCGCTTCGATGCCGGGCGCGACTTCGTCCAGCAGGCGGCGGGCAAGATCGTAGATCGGCGGATGCGGTTTGCCGAAATACCGGCTTTCGCCGCCCATTTCGGTGTAGAGCGCAGCCACCGCGCCGGCGCAGTATATCCGTTCGCTGCCGCGGTCCACGATCAGGTCGGGGTTGGCGCACAGCAGCGGCAGGCCCAGCCCGCGCGCCACTGTCAGTTCGCTGCGGTGATCGTCGGGGTGCGGGCGGTCTTCCAGCAGCCCGGTGCAGAGAATCGCCTGCGCTTCGGCAAGCGGCACGCGGCGGATGCTGTCGGGCAGGTCGTCGAAAAAGCCCGCATCCCAGTCCGGCCCCAGATGCCAGACCCTTTCGCCTGCGGTGCCGGTCATCAGCGCGGCGCGGGTCGCATCGCCGGAACTGGCGATGCAGTCCCAGCAATCGCGCGGCACCTGCAGGGCCTCAAGCTGGCCGAGCAGCCCGCGGGTCGTGCGCGGCGAGTTGGTCAGCAGCACCACACGCCCGCCGGTACCTCGGAACGCCCGAAGCGCCGCCACAGCCGCCGGAAACGCCCGCACCCCGTCGTGCAGGCACCCCCAGAGATCGCAATAGACCGCATCATAGCTGGCCGCGATGTCCGAAAACCGGTCGATCTGCCGGGTCATCGCCGGCACCGACAGGGGCATGCGGGCCGGTTCGCCGGGCGCAGGTTCACAGGGTCAGTACCGGGATGATCTGTTTCTTGCGGCTCATGATGCCGGGCAGCACGACGCTGTCGCCGGTCACGCTGACACCAAAGCTCTTTTCGGCGATCTGTTTCACCGTGTCGTTGGGGATGAACAGGGTGGCTTCCTCGCGCAGGATGTCGACAACGAACAGCAGCACCTCGTCGGCGCCATCCTCGGCCGCAACCGCCGGCATGCTGGCCATCAGGCTCTGCTTGCGGTCGATCACCACCTTCGGCGCCGTGGTTTCGAGCACCGAAACGCGCAGTTTCCGGCCACCGACCTCGAAGGTCTTGGAGTCCATGCGCAGAAGCTCGGCGTCCGAGAAGGCCGATACATCGGATTTGGCCGCAAAGAGCTCCTCGGCATAGTCCGGGATCGAGATGCCGAGGTCGCGGGCAAGCTTTTCGGCCACCTTGCGGTCGTGCGCCGTGGTGGTGGGCGACCGGAATTCCAGCGTGTCCGACAGGATGCAGGACAGCATCGCGCATTTGATGCTGTCGGGCATGTCCGCGGCCGCATCGCCCATCAGATCGTGCATGATCGTGGCGGTGCAGGCCAGCGGGCGGATGGTGATGTCGATCGGAACGCTGGTGTGCAGCCCGCCGACCAGCTTGTGATGGTCGATGATCTGCAGGATGTCGGCATCGTTGATGCCGGCAGGCAGTTCGTCGGGGTTGTTGGTGTCGACGATCACCACCTTTTCGCCCGGTTCCACGGCATCGATCACCGGCGGCTGCGGAAGGTTCCAGCGGCGCAGAACAAAGGCGGCTTCGGTGTTGGGCTCGCCCAGCAGCACGGCCTGGGCCGGGGTGCGTTTCACATGGGTCAGATACCAGGCCCAGATTATGGGCGAGCCGGTGGAATCGGTATCGGGGGACTTGTGGCCGAAGACCTTGATCATTGCAAATCCTGCGGAAAGGTTGGGTTTTGCGGCGCCTTATAGGGCGGGGCAGGGCGATTGTCACCAGCACCCGGCAATAATGAGCTTGCGCGAATCGGCATGGCCTGCAATCGTGAACAAAATTAGAACATTTGCCAGGAGGATCCTTGATGACACGTTCAAGCATGATCGAGACGGCCGAGACGCTTGTGCGCCTTTGCCGCGAGGGGCGCGAGGCCGAGGCACTTGAATCCCTTTACGACCCTGCCTGCGTCTCGGTCGAGGCGACGGCGGACGACATGGCCGTGGCCGAGGGCCTCGCCGCGATCCGTGGCAAGCATGCGTGGTGGGCCGAGAATTTCGAGATGCATGACAGTTCCGTCGAGGGCCCGTTTCCGCATCGCGAGGATCGTTTTGCGGTGATCTTCGGCATGGACACCACGGAAAAGGCGACAGGCCAGCGGTCGCAGATGCGCGAAGTGGCGGTCTATACGGTCAACGCGGGCGGGCGCATCGTCCGCGAGGAGTTCTACTATGGCACCTGAGCGGGCGCCCTTCAGTCCAGCCGGGTCAGGGTGAAGCCCGCGCGCTCGAGCAGCTTGAGCACCCCGTCATCGCCGGCCAGATGCCCCGCGCCGACGGCAACCACCAGCCTGCGCCCTTCGGCAAGGGGCAGCAGCCGGTCCATCCAGGCATGGTTGCGCTCTACCAGTGCAAGGTCGTGGATCGCGTCCATCCCGGCGCGAAGGCGTTCGGGGTCAAAGCCGATATCGGCCGCTGCCGTCGCGGTATCCTGCGAGAATTCCCAGATCAGCCGGTGGTCGCCGGCGAAATAGGCGTTTGCGAGGGTGGCAAAGTAATCCTCGGTCATGTTCTGTTGCGCCAGCGTCGCGCGCAGCATGTCCAGCACCAGTTCGGGGTCGGTCCGGTCGAAAAGCCGGATCATCGCCTCGTATCCTTCCAGCCCCGCGACCGGCCGCCCGAGCCGCCGCGCCTCGTCCTCGATCATCCGGTCGAGCCCGTTGGCTGCGGCGGCAGGATCCGAAAGCAGACAGTCGGGCATGGAAAGGGTCGCAACGACCATGAAGGGGCGCATGCGGCTGGCCAGCATGGCCGGCACACCGCGCGCGGCCATGGCCTGCCGCAGTGTCTGCCATTCGTCGGGCGCAAGCTGTTCGATCAGCGACGGGCCTTCGACGATGAATCCGAGCCCGGGATCACGCGAAAAGGCGTCCTGCATTCGGACAGTCTCATCGGCGGTGACCTCGAGCATGACCTTTTCGGCAGCGGCGATCAGCGGGCGCGCGGTTTCCAGCAGGGCGGCATGGCGCGGGTCGGCCAGATGCATGGTGCCGATCAGGTCGATCGTGCTGCCATCCCGCGTTGCCC
>SKWP01000386.1 GCA_007128865.1 Paracoccaceae bacterium | reverse complement strand
TTCCTCACCGCTTTCGAAAACCAGGGTCACATCGACAATGTCACCCTGTTGCAGCGGCCGGCGCAGGCCCAGGAACATCACATGCTTGCCGCCGCGTTCCAGCCGTACCTCGCCGCCGGCCGGCACCGCAAAGCCCTCCTCGACATGGATCATGCGCATCACACCCTGGCTGTCCTCGGCATGGGTGTGCAGTTCCACCCTTTCCGACACATCCGATCTCGCGTCGATCAGGCGGTCACCGTGATGGGCATGGTTTTCGATGATCATGAACGCCGCGCCGGATGCCGACATTGCTGTCGATGCCCGCGCATAGGGATCATGGATGCGGATACTGTCATGGGCCAGCGCTGCACCTGCCCACAGGGTCGCAAGTGCCGCAGCCGCGGCGAATCGTGATGTGCGGATCATGTCCGTTTCCTTTCGTCGGTCTGAAGAGTGTCTGGGTAAGCTCTCAGCCGACCAGCGGTGGCCCCCGTGCAGGGGGCAGCAGCGCATTGCGCCGTGCCACCTCGGCCCGCGCCCCGGCCCGGACAACCGCCAAAGGCATGCCCGCGGGCCGTGCAACCCCGTGAACGTCGGGCAGGGATGCGGCGAGCGTGTTCACGCAGTCCGGGCAGGCATGGATCGCCTGAACCGGATTGCCCCCGGCATCCACGGTGATCTGCACGATACCGTAGCCGGTGCAGATCACCACCTGATCGAGGCTGCCGGCCCGCGCCTTGGCCTGCACCGAGGTCACGCTGGTGACCGCAAGGCAAAGCGCCAGCAGGGTCCGGGCAATCAAGGGGACGCTACGCACCATGGTTGCGATGCTATCAGGAACCACAGCCGCGGGGCATCCGCAAAATGACGCAGCCCCGCCGGTCGCGGCGGGGCGCAGCAGGCCCGTCAGCGTGCGCCGGATCAGGCGGCGGCCGACTTCTCGATTTCGCGCTTGATCTTCAGCGCCCTTGCCGAAAGCTCGGTATCCCGCGCCTTGGCGAGGAAGGCATCGAGACCACCGCGGTGATCGACGGTGCGCAGCGCCGCAGCCGAGATGCGCAGCGAGAACGAACGGCCCAGCGCATCCGACATCAGCGTTACATCGTTCAGGTTCGGCAGGAAACGACGCCGCGTCTTGTTGTTGGCGTGGCTGACGTTGTTGCCGGTCATCGGGCCCTTGCCCGTCAGTTCGCAGACGCGCGACATGATCGTGATTCCTTGTCCAACATCCTTGCAGGGCATCGCCCCGGCGATACCCTTGTCCGGCCGGTGGCCTAGACCCAATGGCCGCTGCCGTCAAGCGCTTCGATCACCTTCGCGGCCAGCCCGGGCCTGATCCAGCGCCGCCAGCGCCTCGGCTGCGGCATCGGCCGGGCTGCGCTGCCCGGCGGCAACGGCCTCGCCCAGCGCCTGCATCAATGCGCGCATCTCGGGCCTGTCGCGCAGCCGCGACAGAAGCGCCTCGCGCACCTCCTCCTCGAACCAGTGCCGGGCCTGGGCGGCGCGCCGCCGCGACCAGTGGCTTTCCGCGCGGCGCCACGCGACCAGCGTTCCGATTTCCTGCCAGGTTTCGGCCAGCCCGTCACCCGAGAGCGCCGAAACGCACAGCGCCCTGGGAAAGCCCGGTGCATCCTCGGGCCGGCGGCGCAGAAGCCGCAGCGCCCCGGCATAGTCCGAACGCGTCCGCCGGGCGGTTTCGAGCAGGGCGCCATCGGCCTTGTTGACCAGGATCAGGTCGGCAGCTTCCATGATGCCGCGCTTGACACCCTGCAGTTCATCCCCCCCGGCCGGGGCAAGCAGCAGCACGAACACATCCGATAGCTCGGCCACGACGGTTTCGGACTGTCCGACGCCGACGGTCTCGATCAGCACCACGTCGAATCCCGCTGCCTCGCACAGGGCCACGGCCTCGCGGGTGCGGCGGGCAACCCCGCCCAGATGCGCCCGGCTGGGTGACGGCCGGATAAAGGCGCCGGGGTCGCGCGCCAGCCGGTCCATTCGGGTCTTGTCGCCCAGAATCGACCCGCCGCTACGCGCCGAAGACGGGTCCACCGCCAGCACCGCCACCCGCAGACCCTGCCCGATCAGGTGCATCCCGAATGCCTCGATGAAGGTGGATTTGCCCACCCCGGGCGTGCCCGAAAGCCCGATGCGCAGCGCCTCGCGCCCGTCACGGGCCAGTTCGGCCAGCAGCGCGGCGGCCTGGGCGCGATGATCGGGCCGGGTGCTTTCGACCAGCGTGATGGCCCGCGCGAGCGCCCGGCGGTCGCCGTCACGAAGGGCCTGGGCCAGGCGGGCCGTGTCCATCGGGTGCATCCTTCGCATGGGTCCGGCCGCCTGTTTCCCTGCTTCGCGCGCCGGTGTCAAACCGCAGCCTCTGGCCCCCGCCGGCCCCAGCGCGCATATGGACAGCAGTGATCCAGCGCCCCAGCCCCGCCATGCCACAGCGACAGCCCCTGCCCATCGACCCGCTGCTGCCCGACCTCTGCGCGGCAGCAAGGACGCACGGGCGGGTGGTGCTGCAGGCCCCGCCCGGCGCCGGCAAGACCACCCGCGTGCCCCCGGCCCTGCTCGGGTCGGGCATTGCCGGCCGGATCGTGATGCTGGAACCGCGCCGCCTTGCCGCGCGCGCCGCGGCCGAACGCATGGCCGCCGAGATGGGCGAACCGCCCGGCCGTACCGTAGGCTGGCGGATGCGCGGCGAGACGGTCGCAGGCCCGCAAACCCGAATCGAGGTGGTGACCGACGGTATCCTGATCCGGATGCTGCAGTCCGACCCGTCGCTGGACGGCATCGGCGCGGTGATCTTTGACGAATTCCACGAGCGCAGCCTGAACGGCGATCTTGGCCTTGCGCTGGCATGGGAGGCGCGCAATGCCCTGCGCCCCGATCTTGCCCTGGTGGTGATGTCGGCCACGCTCGACGCCGGGCCGGTGGCGGCGCTGCTGGGCGATGCGCCGGTGCTGACCGCCAAAGGCCGGGCCTTCCCGGTCCGGACCTGCTGGCTGGATCGCCCCGCCGCGCGCGACCAGCGTTTCGATGCCGCCGCTGCCGATCTTGTGGCCCGGGCCATCGCCGAAACCGGCGCCGACCCCGGCGGCGGCGTGCTGGTGTTCCTGCCGGGTGCGGCCGAGATTGCGGCGGTCGCGGCGCGGCTTGCGGGGCGGTTGCCGGCCGATTGCACGCTGCACCGCCTGCACGGCAGCATGGCCTTCGCCGCCCAGCGCGCCGCCATCGCGCCGGCCGAACGGGGCCGCAAGGTGGTGCTGGCCACCGCCATCGCGGAAACATCGCTCACGATCGAGGATATCCGCGTCGTGGTGGATTGTGGCCGCGCCCGTCGTGCCCGTTTCGACGCGGCCAGCGGCATGGGCCGGCTGGTGACCGAACCGGTGACCCGCGCCGAGGCCGAACAGCGCCGCGGCCGCGCCGGCAGGGTGGCGCCGGGCGTCTGCTACCGGATGTGGACCCGCGGCGAGGA
>SKWP01000209.1 GCA_007128865.1 Paracoccaceae bacterium | reverse complement strand
CATGGTCCGGGCTTTCAAATACGGCGCCCCCCCGCATGGCGGCTGCGCGGCCGGCATCGACCGGATCGTGATGCTGCTGGCCGACGAGGCCAACATCCGGCAGGTGATCATGTTCCCCATGACCCAGCGCGCCGAAGACCTGCTGCTGGGCGCGCCATCCGAGCCCACCAACCAGCAGCTGCGCGAACTGGGGCTGAGGGTGGCAAAGAAGGACGCCTGATGCTGCAACCGTTGCGTGATCTGGGTTTCGATATCCTTGCGCGCAACCACGCCATGGCGATCCTCACCCAGGACTTTCCGCAAGAGCTGGGCCGGATTACCGAGGCGCTGGCGGGCTTCCGCATCCCGCTGGCCGAGGTTATCGGCGGTGGTGGCGGCGAGGCAAGATTCACCCAGCGCCTGCGTCGTACCCTGACCGAGGCGGGCTGGCCCAAGCATGTGTTCCATGTCCAGACAATCGTTGACGGGATCGAGCGCGAGGGCATCAGCCACGAAATCGACCATGTCTGTACAGCCGGCGCCGGTACGCTGGCGCTGGAAATCGAATGGAACAACAAGGATCCGTTCTTTGACCGGGATCTGGAGAACTTCCAGCGCCTTCATGCACAATCCGCCGTCAGTGTCGGGCTGGTCGTCACGCGCGGCAGTACCATGCAGGCGGCCTTTGCGCAGCGGATCGAGGCGCGGCTGCGCGCCGACGGGGTCACCGACGAGGCCGGGCTGGCGCGTTATGGCATCGATGAGCGGACCGGCGCGCAACGCCGTGCGGTCGCGCGGATGACAGCCGCCGGCGCGGCCTTTCCCGAGGCTTTCACCCGGACTTTCGTTGCCAGCAAGTTCGGGCAGGCAACCACCCATTGGGCCAAGCTGCTGGCACGGGTGGAGCGTGGGGTTGGCAACCCCTGTCCGCTGCTGCTGCTGGGTCTGCCCGCGACACTGCTGACCGACTGATCGCGCCTATTCGGCAGCCAGCCCGGAATTGTAGGCATAGGTCTTCCAGTCGGGTCTGTAATCCGCGTCCGCCTGGTTGCCCCACACTGTCCAGCCCGGTCGCACCCCCCGCCCGAACAGCTCCAGATACGGCCCCCAGGAGCACGCCTCGATGATCGCATATTGCTCGTCGGGTTTGCGCGAATGCTCGCGCTTGCGGCTTTCGATCATGTTTACCTGCCGTCGGCCGGCGGCCAGCGTGCGGGCGCTGCGGCCGCGTACCCCGAACAGCAGCAATTCCGTCACGTTGCGGAAATAGAACCCCACGCCGCGCCCGTCCGAGCCGCCGTCCTTGCGGATCTTGTGCCAGACGATGTTGGACTTGTATTCGAAGCCCCAGGCCGAAAGCACCCGCAACCCGTCGGGCAGCAGCGCGTTGGGAACCCACAGGTAGCAATGCGCGCTGTCCAGCAGATGCCCGGCCACGGGCAGGGCGCAGATCTCGTCCAGGGTCATGGTCGGATACCGCGCCAGGCGCTTGTGTTCCGGTGCCACCTTGCCGGTGCGGTTGGTGAACCGCCACGGCGGATCGGCCATCACGGTGCCAAAGCGGTCCCCGCCAAGAAATGCCGCCAGATCCCTTCCGGCCTGCGATAGCGAATCCGGCATCCGCACAGCCCCCTGTCATCACGCATCGCGAACAATAGGCGAACGGAATGGCCGTGGCAACAGCCATTGCATCCGGTCCGGATGCCGGCCGATGATGGCTGGCGAAACGGGTCGGAGAATCATCATGAACGACGGAGCCGCGCTTGCGGGCTGGACACCGCCGCCCCTGCCGCCGCGCAGTGCCCTGCAGGGGCGCTATGCCCGGCTGGAGCCGCTGGAGCCCGCCCACGCAGAGGCGTTGCACGACGCCTTTGCAGAGGATGCGGCCGGCGAGATGTGGCGCTACATGCCCGTCGGGCCGTTCCGGGACCGGGCCGCCTATCGGGCCTGGCTCGATGGGGCGCGGATACTGCACGATCCGCTGCATTACGCGGTGCGCATGCAGGATGGCCGGCTGGGCGGCACGCTCAGCCTGATGCGGATGCAGCCCGCGGCCGGCAGCATCGAGGTCGGATGGGTAACCTATGCGCCGCGCCTGCAGCGCAGCCGCGAGGCGACCGAAGCGATCCATCTGCTGATGCGCTGGGTGTTCGAGGCCGGATACCGGCGCTTCGAATGGAAATGCAACGCCGCCAATGCCGCGTCGCGCCGCGCGGCCGAACGCTTCGGGTTCAGTTACGAGGGCATCTTCCGGCAGGCGACCGTGGTCAAGGGGCGCAACCGCGACACTGCCTGGTTCGCCGCCATCGATGCCGAATGGCCGGCGTTGCGCAGCGCCTATGAGGCCTGGCTGACGCCCGCGAACTTTGACGCCGACGGCCGCCAGCGGCAGAGCCTGCGCAGCCTGACAGCGCCGATCCTTGTGGCCCGTGACCCGACAGCGGCGGGTTAGTGCCGGCGCGGCGCCGTGTCGCTTGCGCGCATCCTCGCGGGCAGGCATAACCCGCCCGTCGCATCCCGGAGCCGCCCATGATCGGACGCCTGAACCACGTCGCCATCGCCGTGCCGGATCTCGACGCCGCGGTGGCGTTGTATCGCGATGCGCTTGGCGCCGATGTCGGTGCGCCCCGGGACGAGCCCGAACACGGCGTGCGGGTGGTCTTCATCAGCCTGCCGAACACCAAGATCGAGCTTCTGCATCCGCTGGGCGATGACAGCCCCATCGCCGGCTTCCTGTCGCGCAACCCGGCGGGGGGGATTCACCATATCTGTTACGAGGTTGCCGATATCCGCGCCGCGCATGACCGGCTTTCGGCGCAGGGCGCGCGGGTGCTGGGTTCGGGCGAGCCGAAGATCGGCGCCCATGGCAAGCCGGTGCTGTTTTTGCATCCGAAGGACTTCAACGGTACGCTGATCGAACTGGAGGAGGTCTGAACAATGGGTGTGATCTCGGGTCTGGTTCTGTTCGCCGTCATCTGGTTCATGGTGCTGTTCGTGGTGCTGCCGCTGCGGCTGACCACCCAGGAAGAAACCGGCGATGTGGTCCCCGGCACGCCGTCTTCGGCACCGGTGGACCCCGGATTGCGTGGCAAGGTGCGCATCGTTACCGCGGTGTCGGTGGTGCTTTGGGCAATCTGTGCCGCGGTCATCCTGACCGGGGCGATCACGGTTGCCGATCTGGATTTCTTCGGCCGACTGGAGCCGGTATTGAACTGACGGTTCATCGGGGCCGGGCGATGCCTGCAATCCGGCCGAACCGCCGCGGCGTATTTCGGCATCAGTGGCGCAGCAGCGCCTCGGCCGCCCTGATGTCGTCAGGGGTGTTGATGTTGAAGAACGGGTCAAAGCCCTGACTTTCGAAACAGGCCGATGCCGCGCCATGCGCCTCGGCCCAGGCCACGACCTTGCGCAACCCGCCCTCCAGCGCCGCGCGCAGTTCGCCCCGCAGCGCAACCGGCCACAGCCCGAAGGTGGGGTGGCGCCACACCCGGCCATCGGCATCCGGGCT
>SKWP01000426.1 GCA_007128865.1 Paracoccaceae bacterium | reverse complement strand
TGCCGCTTTCGCCTTTGCGCTGAACGCGATCCTGACGCGGCGGATCATGGCGCGCGACACGGTGCTGTGCGTGATGTTCTGGATGGTGGCGATCCAGACCGTGCTGGGCTTTGTCGGCGTCCTGGCGATGGGTGCGGGCTGGCCGCCGGTGGCCGCCTGGGGCTGGATCGCGCTGGTCGCATTGACGGGGCTGGGCGGGCATTACTGCCTGACCAGCGGATTGGGCCATGCCCCGGCCAGCCTGGTCGCGCCGATGGATTTCCTGCGCCTGCCGGCGGTGACGGTGGTGGGCGCGCTGGTCTACGGCGAATCGGTGCCGGTGGCGGTGTTCCTTGGCGCGGTGGTGATCCTGATCGCCAACCTGCTCAGCTTCAGCGAGGGGCGCGGCAGGGATGCCACCACCCCGGCCCGATAGCGCCTGTGCAAACCGCCTGACGCCGCGTCGGAGTTGCCTGAAATCCGGGCACGTCACATATTCGTCATCGGAGGAGACCGGCAGCCCTGCCGGCCAGGAGGAGAGAGCCCGATGACCGCACCCCGCGCCGCCGCGCTGGCCGTCTGCGCCGCGCTGACCGTTCCCGCCGCCGCCCATGCCGGCGGGGTGGAGCGATCGACCCAGTCGATGAACATCCTGTTCGAGGAAGGCCGCTATATCGAGTTCGGCGGCGCCTTCGTGTCGCCGCGGGTGTCGGGCACTGTGGGTGGCGGCGCAATTGGCAGCGGCAGCGTGCTGCGCAACTTCGTCTCGCCCAGCCTGGCGATCAAGATGCCGCTGACGCCCGAACTGGACCTGGCCGTTATCCTGGATACGCCGATCGGGGCCAGCACGGCCTATCCGCTGGGGACCGGGTATCCGCTGGCGGGCACGACCGCGACACTCGACAGCGCGGCGCTGACCACGGTGCTGCGCTACAAGTTCGGCAACGGCTTCAGCGTCCACGGCGGGGTGCGGTTGCAGCAGGTGCAGGGGCGGGCAAACATCATCGCCAACCCGCCGCTGCCAGCCATGAACTATACCCTGCAGATAGACACCGACCGCCGCGCAGGCTTTCTGATCGGCGGGGCGTGGGAGCGGCCGGAACTCGCCCAGCGGGTCGCAGTCACCTACAACTCGCGCATCACGCACCGGTTCGATGCGATTGAATCGTTCGGCATGGGCGACATTCCCGGCTCGTTCAGCACGACGGTTCCTGAGTCGCTGAACATCGAGTTCCAGACCGGCATCGCCGAAGGCACGCTGCTGTTCGGCTCAATTCGCTGGCAGCGCTGGTCGCAATTCGACATCACGCCGCCAGCTTACGAGGCTGCTACCATGGGGCAGTCGCTGGTCGATTTCACCCGCAGTTCCACCGCCCTCAACCTTGGCGTGGGGCGGCGGGTGACTGACAACCTGTCGCTGGCAGCGAGCCTCGGCTACGAGCGCGGCAACGGCCTGCCCACCGGCAACATCGGCCCGGTGCATGGCCGGCGCAGCATCGGGCTGGCCGCCACCTGGACGGAAGGGCCGATGCGCATCACCGGCGGCATCAACTATACCCGCTTCGGCAACGCCACCACCACCATCGGGGCCGATTTCCGGAACAACAGCGCCATCGGCGCGGGGCTGCGGGTCGGGTTCAGCTTCTGACCGCAGCGCAGCGCAGCGCAGTGCGGGGTGGCCTCAGGCCATCCCCAGCGCGGCCTTGTACATGTCCAGCACCGCCTCTTCCTCGGCGATCTCGTCGGGTTTGCGGCGGCGCAGGGCGATGACCTTGCGCATCACCCTGGTGTCATAGCCGCGCCCCTTCGCCTCGGCCATGACCTCCTTCATCTGCTCGGCGATGTCGCGCTTTTCGGCCTCGAGCGACTCGTAGCGTTCGATGAACTGGCGCAGCTCGTCGGCGGTCACGGCATAGGCGGCGTCGGTCATGGCGGGCTCTCCCGGATGGCGGATGGGCAGGTCGCAGGGCCTACCTCCGCCCCCGTCCCGCCGCAAGGCCCGATCGCAGGAGAACACCCGGAACAGCCGTCGCATACCGGACTCGGTTCGAAGAAACCCGGAGCCCCGCCGCCATCCCCGAGGGTTTGCACCTGACCGGCAGGACGGCTAAGCCGACGCCAGCGGCAACAGGGGGCGGCGCGATGCAGGCGATGATCGGGATCGGGGTGGTGCTGACGCTGGCCGGTGTCGCCGGGCTGGTCTGGAGCGCGGTAGTCGCCATGCGCGCCCGCCGCGCGCAACTGGACGACGCCACGTTGCGCGCCCGTCTGCGCCGGGCGGTGATGCTGAACATGGGCGCGCTGTTCCTGTCGGTCTTCGGGCTGATGGCCGTGGTGATCGGCGTGGTGCTGCAATAGCCCGCGCACAGGGCCTGCGCGGCCACATCCGGAAAACCTTCATATTCAATACTTGAAATATCTCCGGTATCGGATATCTAGGGCGCAACCGCCCTGTGGCGGACGACTCAGGAGGATATGGGAATGATCGATCCGGACTGGATTTGGGGCCTTGTCGGCGGGCTGATGATCGGTGCCGCTGCGGCGCTGTTCCTGCTTGTCAACGGCCGCATCATGGGCGCGAGCGGCATCATCGGCGGGCTGGTGGACCGCTCGGGCTGGAGCACCGCGGTTGAGCGTGGCGCGTTCCTGGCCGGGCTGCTGCTGGTGCCGGGGCTGTTCGTGCTGGCCACGGGCGCGGCGGCGCAGACCAACCTGACCGGCAACCTCTGGGCGGTGATTGCCGCAGGGCTGCTGGTGGGCATCGGCACGCGGCTGGCCAATGGCTGCACCTCGGGGCACGGGGTCTGCGGCATCTCGCGGTTCTCGCTGCGGGGCATGGTGGCGACGGTGTTCTACCTGCTGGCCGGCGGCATGGCCGTGGTGGTGTTCAAGCATTGGCTGGGGGTGGTGTGATGCGCGCGCTGTTCGCTTTTCTTGCCGGCGGGCTGTTCGGCGCCGGGCTGTATGTCTCGGGGATGACCGACACGACCAAGGTTCAGGGCTGGCTGGATGTCTTCGGCGCCTGGGACCCGACGCTGGCCTTCGTGCTGGGCGGGGCGATCCTGCCGATGGCGCTGGCCTGGAATGTCACCACCCGCCGCGCCCGCGCCGCCCTGGGGACCGAGTTTCCGGGCCGCCCTGCCCCGCGCATCGGGCACAACCTGGTCGTCGGTTCGGTGCTGTTCGGCGCCGGCTGGGGATTGGCGGGGCTGTGCCCCGGCCCGGCGGTGGCCTCGCTTTTCTGGGGCGGGACCGGCGGTCTGGTCTTTCTTGTCGCAATGCTGGCCGGCATGCTGGCCGCGCCCCCGGTGCGCAACCGCATCGACCGGCTTGCAACCCTCTGACCGGAGCCTGACATGGACATTCGCCCACTGACCGACACCTATGCCGTCTCGCCGCAGATCGCCCCCGGCGACGCCGCCGCCATTGCCGAGGCCGGCTACAAGGTGGTGATCTGCAACCGCCCCGATGGCGAGGGCACGCCCGATGTCGCCATGGCCGCCGTTCAGGCGGCGGTCGAGGGTGCGG
>SKWP01000436.1 GCA_007128865.1 Paracoccaceae bacterium | reverse complement strand
GCCCATTCCGGGTGCGAGCAGATGATCGGCCTTGTGCTTTCCGGTACCGGCTCGGACGGTTCGGAGGGGTTGCAAAGCCTGGCCGAGGCCGGCGGTTGGATTCTCGTCCAGAACCCCGCCAGCGCCAGCTTTGACGGCATGCCGCTGAACGCACTGGCGACAGGCCTTGCGCATCAATCCGACACGCCCGAAAAGCTTGCGCATTTCGTATCGGAAATCATCCGCGAACGGCGCGCGCCGCCGCTGTTGAAGACCATTTCCGCCGATGAGCCGTCGATCGAAAAGACCCTGGAGCGCGTCGCGGTGCAACTGGGGCTGGAGCTGTCCAGCTACAAGCCCCACACATTGCTGCGACGGTTGGAGCGGCGCGTTCTGGCCACCGCGCGGCACGATATCGAAAGCTATCTGACGCTTCTGGAGGAAAGCCCGGAAGAGGCCGCGAACCTGCGCCGGGAAATGATGATCCCGGTTACCGCCTTCTTCCGTGACCGCGAAGCCTTCGAGGCGCTTGTCCAGAAGGTCATGCGGCCCCTGCTTCTGCAACGCGCACAGGACAGCCAGCCACGGCTGCGCATGTGGTCGGTGGGCTGTTCGACCGGGCAGGAACCCTATTCGCTGGCCATCCTGGCGCTCGAGGCGATGCGTGAGCTGGGTATCGAGGCGGAACTCAAGATCTTTGCCAGCGATGTGGAACAGTCCTATCTGTCGGTGGCATCGGCGGGGCGTTACCCGGCGCGGCTGCTGCAGCAGATGCCGGTCGAGTTGCGAAACCGCTATTTCACCCCGGTGGAGGATGGTGGCTTTCAGGTTACGCCGCGGCTGCGGCGCGCAATCGTGTTCTCCCGGCATGATGTGCTGAACGATCCGCCGTTTCTGCATCTCGACCTGGTGGTGTGCCGCAACATGATCATCTACCTGCGGCCAGCCCCGCAGGAGCGTGCCATACGCCGCATGCTCTTCGGTCTGGTCTCGGGCGGCGCGCTGTTTCTGGGTGGCTCCGAAACGCCGGGCAAGCTGGCATCGCTGATGGATACGGTCTGCGCGCGCAACAAGATCTACCGGATGCGCGGGCAGCTGCGCCATCTGGCCAGCGAGGATGTCCTGCTGGTTCCGGGACGGCACACCGGGGTTCGCGAACGCCGCCTCGACGCGCCGGCACCGTTGAGCGACGCCACGACTTCGGTGGGCCCGGCGGCGGGTTGCCTGATTGGCGCCTATGTCCCGCCGTCCGTCGTCATCGACGGCAACCGCGAGATCCGCCATGTCTTTGGCGATGTGTACCCCTATCTGAAGTTCCGTGCCGGGGATGCCTCGCTCGATCTGGTGCAGCTGTTGCCCGAGCGCACCGCGGCTGTGGTCTCCACGCTGATCTTTTCGGCGCTGCGTGACGGCAAGGAACCCAAGTCGGTCATCCTGCATCCCGCCGACGACGACGAGATGGCCGCCGACCGGCCGCTGCGTATCCTGCTGCGGCCTGTGCCTGCCAATGGCCAGAACGGCCCGACACAGCTGATCGTGAGTTTCGAAACCCTGCCCGCTGCCGAGGGCATCCCCCCGCTGCCCGTCGGGGCCGATGACATTGCCACGCTGTCCGCGCATCGGACCGCCGAACTGGAGACCGAACTCGCACGGGTAAGGGACACGCTGAGAAAGACGATCGAGGAACTGGGCAGCGCGAACGAGGAGCTTCAGGCCAGCAACGAAGAGCTGATGGCTTCGAACGAGGAACTGCAAAGCACCAATGAGGAATTGCAGTCGGTCAACGAAGAGTTGCATACGGTCAACGCGGAACTGCAGGAAAAGATTGTCCAGCTGAACGAGGCGTATGCCGATCTCGAAGGCCTGTCGCGCGCGGCGCGGATCCCGCTGGTGTTTCTGGACGCCCACGGGCGGATCACGCGGTTTTCCAGTCAGGCAACGGAAATCTTCCGCCTGCGGGAACAGGATGCAGGGCGCCCGTTGACGGATATCAACCATTCGCTCGACATGCCCGAACTGGAAGACCGGATCGCCGAGGCCATGGATACCCAGCAGACGATCCAGCAGGAGGTCAGCGGCCGGGATGGCCGCACCTGGCTGGTGACGCTGCAGCCCTTTGCGACCCGGTCGCGCGAGGAATCGCGGATGGTGATGTCCTTCATCGACATCTCCACCATACAGGCGATGCGCTACCTTCAATCCGTCATCGACGCCGCCCCCCAGAACATGGCGGTCCTCGATGCCGAGGGCAATATCCGCATGGTCAACGCGGCCTGGCAGAGCTTTGCCAATGCCAATGGCGGCACGAAAGCCTTGGCAAACGGGCAGAAGCTGAACTATCTCGATACACTGAGGGAGGCTGCACGAAGCGATGGCGAGGCCGCGCAGGCACTTGCCGGGCTGGAGGAGATGCTTGACGGAAAGCGGGCGAACTTCTCGTTCATCTACCCGTGCCACTCCGCGACCGAGAGGCGCTGGTTCATGATGCATGCTTCTCCGTTACGCGAAGGCGGTTGCGTCGTGACGCATCTGAACATCACCAACATGGCCCTCCCGAAGGGCGAAGAGAGCGAAGCATGAACCAGGCAAGACGGGTTTCCCGGGACAGCATCGCGCGGGAACGCATTACCGCGCTGCTCAGGGCCGGCAGGCTGCCATCGCTTCAGGATCTGCTGCAACGCGAAGAGGTCAGTCTGGATGAACTGGCGCTCGACCTGCTGACCCATCAGGTCGAGATCGAGGTTCAGGCCGAACAGCTTCGCCTGGCCAACGAGGCGCTGGAAGCCGAACGCCGCAAGTTCGAGACGATCTTTCACGAAATGCCCGTCGCCGCGCTGCTTGTCGATCTGGACAGCGGCCTTGTCACCGCCGAGAACCGCCAGATCCGCCAGCTTTTCCCCGAACGCTACCGGGACATGAACGCCCAGCATTATCTGCGCCACTTCGGCGAGAACCGTTTCGATCAGGATCGGATTTCACTGGGGCTGGCCGATTGCCGCAATGGTCAGGGCGCCAGCGTCAAGTCCGTCAGCCTGATCGACAAGACGCCCGAAAGCTATGTCATGTCCGATATCCGCATGGCGCGTCTCGAGATTGCCGAACACGGAACCCCCTGCGTGCTGACGATCATCCAGCCTTACGAACAGCGATTCTGAACCACACACGGGAAGCCCGTGTACGGCTTCCGGTCGCGTCATGCATCCTCGCGTCCCTGCCGGGC
Organism: Paracoccaceae bacterium; assembly: GCA_007128865.1. Classification (GTDB taxonomy): domain Bacteria; phylum Pseudomonadota; class Alphaproteobacteria; order Rhodobacterales; family Rhodobacteraceae; genus Rhodobaculum. Next base: position 314 of record SKWP01000436.1, on the reverse strand, counting down.
CCACATCGCGGCATACCGTCCTGCGGCGGCTAGTAGACCGGCATGGGTGCCCTCCTCCACTACCTGACCGTCGTCAAGCACCAGAATGCGGTCGGCATCGACAATCGTCGATAGCCGGTGCGCGATGGTCAGGACGGTGCGGCCCTGCGCGGCAAGCCGCAGTGCCGACTGGATATCCTGTTCGGTCTGGGTATCCAGCGCGCTTGTCGCCTCGTCCAGCAGCAGGATCGGCGGGTTCTTGAGCAGGGTGCGGGCAATGCCGACGCGCTGCTTTTCGCCGCCCGAAAGCTTAAGCCCGCGTTCGCCCACCTGGG
>SKWP01000001.1 GCA_007128865.1 Paracoccaceae bacterium | reverse complement strand
TGGACAGGAAGTGATAGACCACATCGAAGCGCTGCGCCCGGTCAGGATGATCGACAGCCGTCATGTCAACCAGCGTGCCGAAGTTGCAGGCCGGATCGCTGCGCAGGAAACGCACCAGTCCCGGCAGCGTCGCCGGAGCGACCGAAAGCGTCAGCTCGCCATGGGCAATGACCGCATCGAACACGTCTTCGGTGCGTCGGTCCCGGATGTAACGGGCAAGATCCGCCAGAGCTTCGGACATCGGGGCGCCTCCTCAGCGGATCAGGGTGCCGGTGCGGCGGATCTTGCGCTGCAACTGCAGGATGCCATACAGCAGCGCCTCGGCCGTGGGCGGGCAGCCGGGCACATAGATATCCACCGGCACGATCCGGTCGCAGCCGCGCACCACCGAATAGCTGTAATGGTAATAGCCCCCGCCATTCGCGCAGGAGCCCATCGAGATCACATAGCGCGGCTCGGGCATCTGGTCGTAGACCTTGCGCAGCGCCGGCGCCATCTTGTTGGTCAGCGTGCCGGCGACGATCATCAGGTCGGACTGGCGCGGGCTGGCGCGCGGCGCGGTGCCGAAGCGTTCCAGGTCATAGCGCGGCATCGAGGTGTGCATCATCTCGACCGCGCAGCAGGCCAGGCCAAAGGTCATCCAGTGCAGCGAGCCGTTGCGCGCCCAGTTGATGACATCCTCGGTCGCTGTCAGCAGGAAACCCTTGTCCTGCAACTCGCGGTTCAGCGCCCGGGTGGCAACCTCGGCATCGGCGCCGGCGGTGTTGGCTGATGTGCTCACTCCCATTCCAGCGCCCCCTTCTTCCATTCATAGGCGAAGCCGACGGTCAGAACGGCAAGAAACACCATCATCGACCAGAAGGCCGTCATGCTCATTTCGCCGAAGGCGACTGCCCAGGGGAAGAGAAAGGCAATCTCGAGGTCGAAGATGATGAACAGGATCGCCACGAGGTAGAAGCGCACATCGAACTTCATGCGTGCGTCGTCAAAGGCGTTGAAGCCGCATTCATAGGCCGAAACCTTTTCCGGGTCCGGGTTGCGCACGGCGATGATGATCGCCGACAGCAGCAGGACAAGGCCCAGCGCCACCGCCAGCCCCAGAAAGATAAGGATCGGAAGATAGTTTCTCAGCAGCTCTTCCATGCGCTCGCCTCCCGGCTGGCAGTGCCGCCCAGACAGTGGGCCTGCGCTGCCCAATTACTCCTGCACTGCGGCATGGTCAACCGAAGCGACCCGGCAGCGCCTCCGATTTCACCCCCTGCATGCAACGGCATACATTTTTCAGCTGCGACGTTGCGGCGCCATGCCGCACCGCAGCAACCCCTGTGGTTCCGGCTATTCGGCCCAGCGCGGCGGCCGGCGTTCGAAGAAGGCGGCGATTCCCTCGCGCGCCTCGTCGGTTTCCCAGCGCTCGACCAGCGCCTCGATCGTCTCGGCGACGGCGGCCTCGTCCAGCCGCGGGCCAAGACGGCGCAAGAGCTGCTTGGCAGCGGCAACGGCGCCGGGTGCGCAGGACAGATAGGGTGCCACCTCGGCCTCCACAGCAGCGTCAAGCCTTTCGGCCGGAACCGCGACCGAGAACAGGCCCAGCCGCACCGCTTCGGCCGCATCGAAACGCCGCGCCGACATGAACACCCGCCGCGCCACGGCCACCCCCATGCGCGCCGCCACATAGGGGCCGATGGTGGCCGGGATCAGCCCCAGCCGCGCCTCGGTGAAGCCGAACCTGCCGTGATCCGCGCCCACCGTCACGTCGCACACGCAAATCAGCCCCAGCCCACCGCCAAACGCCTGCCCCTGCACCCGCCCGACCAGCGGTTTCGGCAGGGCGTCGAGCGCGCCCAGCATCTCGGCCAGCGCCCGGGCCTCGCGCGCGCGGGCCGGGCCATCGGCCGCCATCTGCGCGCGCATCCAGCCCAGATCGGCGCCGGCGCAAAAGCTCTCGCCAGCCCCTGTCAGAACCACCACCCGCACCGCAGGGTCGCGGCCAAGCCGCGCCGCAACCGCCGTCAGCTCGCCGATCATTTCCGACGACATGGCATTGTGCCGCTCGGGCCGGTTCAGGATCAGCGTGGCAACGCCGCGGTCATCGGTCTGCAGGTCCAGTGTCTGGTACATCGCGGTTTCCTTCGTGCGAACGCGGGCCGCGCAGGCTGCGGGCAAAGGCGGCCGCATCGGCCAGCGCCGCAAGGTCAAGCCCGGTGTCGAACCCGAGCGCCGACAGCCGGTCGGCCAGCGCCTCGGTGGCAAGGTTTCCGGCCGCGCCGGGCGCATAGGGGCAACCGCCAAGCCCGCCGGCGGCAGCATCGAAAATGCGTAGCCCGTGTTCCAGCGCGACCTCGACATTGGCCAGCGCCCGCCCCGCGGTGTCGTGGAAATGCCCCGCCAGCCGGTCGGCGGGCACCACATCCAGCACCGCGCGCAGCATTGCGGCGATGGTGTCCGGCCTGCCCTTGCCAATGGTGTCGGCCACGGCGATTTCGGCGCAGCCCATGGCCAGCAGGGCCGATGCCACGCCGGCCACCTTGCCGGGTTCGACGGGGCCTTCAAAGGGGCAGTCCGTGGCGCAGGAAACATAGCCGCGCAGGGCCACGCCATCGGCCCGCGCCGCATCCGCGACCGGGGCGAAACGTTGCAGGCTTTCGATGATCGAACAATTGAGATTGGCGCGCGAGAACTTCTCGGACGCCGAGGCAAAGACCGCCACCTCATCCACGCCGGCGGCGCGCGCCCGTTCGTAGCCCTTCAGATTGGGCGTCAGTGCGACGTAACGGGCACCGGGCCGGCGCCGGATTCCCGCCATGACCTCGGCACCGTCGGCCATCTGCGGCACCCAGCGCGGCGACACGAAGCTTGCCGCCTCGATACGGCGAAAGCCGCAGGCCGAAAGCCTGTCGACAAGCGCGATCTTGTCGGCGGCCGGAATGCGCCGGGCCTCGTTCTGCAAGCCGTCACGCGGGGCGACCTCGAAAACCTCGACGAATTCAGCCATGGGCAGGGACGCCGGTTGCTGAATGGCAGTCTGCGCCCTGCCCGACACGCCCTTCCGACCGGCGCGGCTGCGGCTTCCAACAATTCAATGCCCTGTCCGCCCCTACCCTGCTGCCCATCGCCACCTCGGACCAATTCCGGACAACCGCGCACCCGGCCTGTGCTGCCCGGTTCGGCAGGCGGCTGTTTCGGTTGCGGCCAGTGTCAGGGCCAGACTGTCGCGAACCCCTCATTCGAGTCAACGCCGGTCAGGTGCATTTCTTCGCAGTGCTGCGGAAATCATTGACCGCCATGCGAGGTTTGGCAGGGTGCGGACGCGCGCCCGTGCCCAGGCCGGCCTTCTGGTTTGGCCTTGCGCGACGGATCGGCAGGCGGCGGATGGCCCGGACATGGCAGCACGAGGGCACAGCCGCCGATCATCGGCTTCCGCAGACGTTCCACAGGGCGAAACCCCGGCCGCGCCCATGTGCCGATCCGACGTGGCAGCATGCGCCGTCGGCAGGCAGGGGGCAAAACGCGATGAGCACAAGCGAAAGGCGATGCCGGGTCGAAGGTGTCCTGCGGGAGCTGTCGATATTCACCGTCGAGGGCACTGGCCCCGGCCCCACCCTTGCACTGATGGGTGGCGTGCACGGCGACGAGATGGAAGGCCCGGTGGCATTGGCCCGGCTGCTTGCCGGGATCGATCGGGAACCGCTTGCCGGGCGGCTGATCGTCGTTCCGGTGGCCAACCCCGATGCGGTGGCTGCCGGCATGCGATGCTCGCCGGTCGATGGCTGCAACCTGGCACGGTGCTTTCCCGGCAAGCCAGACGGCCGACCAACCGAACGTCTGGCGGCGCTGCTGGCCAGTGCGGTCATCGCGCGCGCCGATGCGCTGCTCGACCTGCATTCCGGCGGGGCGGCGCTGGCTGCTGCCTTCTTCTCCGGCTACGGCGATACCGGACCGATGGCTGCCAGGGCGCGGCAGATGGCGGAAGCCTTCGGCGCGCCAGCCGTATGGCGCCACGGCGCCCCGGCGGGCGGGCGCACCCTGAGCGAGGCGCATGCGCGCGGCATCCCTTCGATCTATGTCGAGACAACTGGCGGCATCTTTCCGGACGAAACCGTGATCGAAGCCTATCGCGCCGGCACGCTGAGGGTGATGCAGCAGCTTGGAATGATTCCCCACGCACCGCCCGCGCCAACGCAACCGCCACTGCGCCTTGCGGGATCGGGCGACATCGACAAGGCGATTGCGGCCCCGAAGAGCGGTTTTCTGCAGACCGGCGTCGCACCGCTCGACCGGCTGCGGAAGGGACAGGTCGTTGCCACGGTCCTTGGGCTCGATGGCCGGCCCCTGGCCAGGATCGCGGCGCCGACCGAGGGCATCGCCGTATTCGTGCGGCGTGCGCGCTGGGTGGAAGACGGCGACACCGTGCTTGTCATGGCGCAGCAGGATCACGGCTGACGCGGCGCTGTTGCCGGCAGGCCGCGGATGGTATCCCGCTGCCCGGTTCGATCAGATGCCGAGCTTTCGAAGCTGAAACTCGGGATACCGCAGCCCTGCGGCAATGCCCGGCCTGAACACCCCGTCAAGCTCGGCCATCTCTGAATCCCCGAGTTCGATCTCCACGGCCCCCATGTTGATTTCGAGATAGCGGCGTCTCTTGGTGCCGGGGATCGGGATAATGTCGTTTCCCCGGCCCAGAACCCAGGCCAGGGCCAACTGGGCCGAGGTGACACCCAGGGCCTGCGCCATGCGCTCCAGCGGCTCGATCAGCGCGAGATTGGCTTCGAAATTGCCTTCCTGGAACCGCGGATGGGCATGGCGCCGGTCTTGCGCAATCAGGTCGTCGCGGCTGCGAAAGGCGCCGGTCAGGAACCCGCGGCCAAGCGGGCTGTAGGCCACAAGGCCGATTCCGAGAGCGCGGAGTGTGGGCAGGATCGCGGCCTCGGCATCGCGGGTCCACAGCGAGTATTCCATCTGCACCGCAGTGAGCGGATGCACGGCATGGGCCCTTCGTATGGTTTCCGGCCCGCCCTCGCACAATCCGATATACCGCACCTTGCCGGCTTCGACGAGGCGGGACATTGCGCCGACGGTTTCCTCGATCGGCACATCCGGGTCGATGCGGTGGATGTAATAGAGGTCGATCGCGTCGATACCCAGCCGTTCGAGGCTTCTTTCGCAGGCAAGCGGAACGTATTCCGGCTTGCCGTTGGTGATGCCGCGCTCTCCGTTGGGACCGCGCATGTTTCCGAACTTGCTGGCAATGACCAACCCATCGCGCCGCCCCTTGATGGCGCCGGCGATGAGCTGCTCGTTCCTACCGGCCGCATAGGCGTCGGAGGTATCGAAGAAGGTTATACCGTTGTCGATCGCGTGGTGGATCGTGGCAACGGACTCCACATCATCGGGGATACCGTAATCCGATGACATGCCCGAACAGCCCAGGCCGATGGCGGACACGCGCAATCCCTGAGAGCCGAGGTCGCGGTATTTCATCGCTGTGGTTCCTTGCAGGAAGGCGGCGCCGGGCGCGGCCGCCGCGGCCTTGCTTCAGACATGAACGCGCTTCATCTGACCGGCAGGATAGCGCGTGCCCGCGGCGACGCCGGGAGCAAAGGCGCTTTCCAGCGCGGCGAGGGTCGTCGCGGAAGGCACAAGCTCGACGGCCTTCACGTTCTCTTCGAGCCATTTCCGACGACGGGTTCCCGGGATGGGAACGATATGCTCGCCCCTCGACAGCACCCAGGCAATGGCCAGCTGCGCGGCGGTGCAGCCTTCTGCGACCGCACGCTCGCGGAGCACCTCGACCAGGCCGGTGTTGCTGGCAATATTGTCGGGATGAAAGCGCGGATGGTCGCGCCGGCGGTCATCCTCGGCGAGGTCATCCACCGAACCGATGGTAGCAGTCAGAAAGCCACGCCCCATCGGGGAATAGGCAACATAGCCCACGCCCAGTTCCCGGCACAATCCGAGCAGCTCGTCCTCCGGCTCCCGGGACCAGAGCGAGTATTCGGTCTGCAATGCGGTGATCGGATGGGTTGCGTGCGCCCGCCGAAGCGTGGCCGGCGATGCTTCGGAAAGGCCCAGATGCCGGATCTTGCCTTCCTTCTTCAGATCGGCCATCGCGCCGACGGTATCCTCGATCGGCACCTTGGGGTCGATCCGGTGGACATAGAAGAGGTCGATCACATCGACCTGCAGGCGGCGCAGCGACGCCTCACAGGCCTCGCGAACGTAAGCCGGGTCTCCGTTGACGTCGCGGCGTCCGTCCGGAAACCGGATATTGCCGAACTTCGTTGCGAGGATGACCTTGTCGCGGCGATCGCTGATCGCCTTGCCAACCAGACTCTCGTTCTTTCCGTTATTGTAGGCATCGGCAGTATCGACAAGGTCCACGCCCAGATCAATCGCGCGGTGTATCGTCGCCACCGCCTCGTCCGGATCCGGAGCGCCATAGATCGGCGTCATGCTCATGCAGCCGAGGCCGATGGCCGAGGTTTCCAGACTACCCAGCAAGCGTCTTTTCATGCGTGCTTTCTCCTTCTTCCCTGGTGTTGCCGAACAGGAAGCGTCCGGTTTCGCGGTAATGCGACTGCAAGGCGGCGATGGCTTCATCGGTCTTGCGGGCCAGAACCAGATCCCTGATCCTGTTGTGTTCATCCACCAGCCTGCGCTGAGGATAGGAAAGACGCCCGGACAGGAACCGGTACCGGATATTGAGATCGTAGAGTTTCTCGCAGTTCGACAGCAGGATCTCCGATCCGCAGGCCGCGATCAGGCTCATGTGAAACCGCTTGTGCGCAGCCTCCCATTTCTGATCGATGACCCCGCCCTCACCCACCTGACCGCGGTTCAGGTTGGTCAGGCGGAAATGGGCCACGACAATCCCCTCTTCCCATGTGGCGCCGCCAAGGGACATCGCCCGCTTCAGCGCCTCGGCCTCCATGAAGCATCGGTTGAAGAGAATATCCCGGAATTCCAGTTCGGATGAGGAGGCGACGAAAAAACCCCGCTTGTCGATGCGCACCACCCAGCCTTCGTTGGCAAGCTGGTTGAGCGCTTCGCGCAGGGGCGATGCCCCGCATCCGTATCTTTCGGACAACGCCCTTACGCTCAGCTTTTCGCCCGGCGGATGGACGGCAAAGAGGATGTCGGTCTTTATGTCTTCGGTTACGGAAATCCCGCGGGACAAGACCGTTCTTCGCATCTGCTTTCCTCAGGCAATGCCGGCCCCGGCGGAAGATATGACGCCGGGGCCGGGAATGGTGTGGGCCGGATGCCTCAGCCCGAGCGCAGCAGGTCGGCATAGCGCCGCGCCAGCGCGATGGTATCCTGCACGATCTGCTGGCATTCCTCGAAATCGCCGAACTCCACGGTTTCCCACGGATAGTTGACGGCCTCGAAGGATTCCCTGAGCTTGGGGTCGTCGAACGAGCGGCGGATCGCTCCCTTGAAGACCTCGCGGAATTCGGGCATGTTTTCCCAGATCTCGGTGTGAACCGCCCAACCCGACGACAGTTCGAGTTCGGGAATATCCGTTCCGAAGACATCGTTGATCAGCGGCGCCGTCATCTGGCCGGCCAGCGACGGCATGTTGCGGAAATGGCCGAGTACCCGCACCTGATCTCCGAGGCTGAGCGCAACGCCGGCCGTGAGCACCGCGGCATCCGTCTCGCCGGTGATGGCGGCCATCGAGGTCGGGTTGCCGCCGCCGAACGGGATCAGGTTGAAGTCCACGCCCGTGGCCTCACCCAGGGCCAGGACCCCGATCGAACCGGGGTGCGGCAGACGGCTGGTGGCCATGGTAACGGTGCGGCTCTGGCCCAGCTCGACCAGATCCTCGATGGTCTGCAGCGGGCTGTCCGCCCCGACATAGATGACGATGGGCGAACCGTTCGACTTGGCAAAATGCGTAACGTCGCCGGGCAGGTCGTAATTGGTGTTCTGCACGGCAAAGGTGATGATCTCGGGATGCATGTTGGAATACATCACGTTGTATCCGTCCCGGTCGCGCCTGTGCGTATAGAGCTCGTAACCCACCTGGCCGCCGGCGCCGGGGTGGAACTCGAATTCGAAGTCCACGCCGAGGTATTCCCGAAGCACCTGCACCTGGGCCCGCGCGGTGGTTTCTGCGCCCCCGCCCTGCCCGGTGGCGATGACCACGTTGAAATTGCGGCTCGGAAACGCGCCCTGCGCAAAGGCCGACGGCCCCATGGCAGTGGCAACCCCGGCGGCAGCCCCGAGCTTGAGCAGGCCGCGGCGGTTGATGCGAGGCGATTGAAGCAGCATGTATAGTCCTCCCTTCATGCTTTCGGTGTTCAGTTTGCGCCGAACTCGAGCAGGTCGAGCCCTTCATGGCGATCCATCAGACAGACGACGCCGCGCGGGTCGACAAAGACGTCGTTGCTTTGCGGATAGCGGTTTCCGCCGGTCGGCCGCGGTATGTAGTGTCCGACCTCGGTTGGACGGTACGGGTCTGAAACGTCGATCGCACGCAGCCCCGCCGAGAACCAGGCGGTAAAAAGCACGTCGCCGGTCACGACCTCCTGGAACTGGTGAGCGCCGAAACGGCCACCGGACCGCGCATAGGGCGAATCCAGTTCGCTTACATGAAAGGTCGATGCAGGCTTGATGTCGGCCGGATCGGTCACGTCGAACAGCCAGATATGCGCAGGAAGCTGTCCGGGCCGGTGCGCGTGTTCCTCGTCGCAGACCGCAGCGAACCTGCGGCCCTGCCGCAACCCGGGGAGGGGCAGAATGGTGTGGGTCGGCGACTGTCCGGGCGGGTGGTAGTCATGGGAACCGATGGTCCTGATTGCACCGACATCGCTGATGTCGAGAATGCGGAAGCCGGCATGCCAGCACGCCGCCCACATTTCGTCTCCGAATCGCAGGCCATGATGCAGCCGCTTTTCGTAACCCTTCCAGGTCGGCCGCGCGTTGTCATGGTTTTCCTGCTCGGGCATCCACCAGCGCCCGACCTCCTGCGGGTTTGACGGATCCGCGTAGCTGTATGCCACCAGGATATTGCCGACATATCCCGGCATTTCGGTCGACATGTAGAGATAGTTCTCGTCCATGTCGAAACGGTGCACGCCGAAACCGTGGGTCTTCTTGTGACAGAGCAGCCGGGGATTGGCCTTGTCCTTCACGTCATAGATGCGGAAGCCACCCATGTCGTAGCCTTCGGCCGCATGCTTGCGAAGCGTGGGAATGTCCGACGCCTTGACGCCGAGGAACTCCGCGATTTCACTGTCGGAGGGATCGGTGCCGCGGGATTTCCGGTACGCGGATTCGAATTCGGCAATGCCTTCGGACTTGCGTTTGAAATGCCTCTGGTTCTGTTCGTAGTTCACCACCATGATATCGCCGACGACCCGCACCTTGTGTGTGTGGGATCCCAGATCGTCGAGCATGATCTGCGATGCGATCCGGGGGTTCCGGGGGTCGGATATGTCAACGATCGTGGTGCCGTGGGGCGCGTTCATGTGCCCGACAAAGCAGTGGTTTCCGCTTACGGTAACCTGACCGCCACCGGGAATGTCCAGCCGCGCGAGATTGGTGAAGTTCCTGTTCAGGTCATCCGGCATCGGATGCGGTCTCCTTCCTTCTGTTCCTGATGACCGCGCGAACAAGCGGGATCATCAGGGTAATGATCAGAAACACCCAAAGCGCGTTTCCGAGGTTTGACGAAAACAGTATCCCGAGATCACCGCGCGATATGCGCAGGGCGCGCATGAGATACTGTTCCAGCAACGGCCCGAGGATGATCCCGATCAGGATCGCGGTGACATGATACCCGGTCTTTCTGGCAATGAACCCGAGCACCCCGAAGGCAAGCGCCAGTCCGATGTCGAACATGTAGGCGCGGGGAACGAAGGAGCCCAGCAATGTGAAGCTCAGGATCAGCGGCGCAAGGAAGAAGGCCGGAAACAGCGTCACACGGGACATGTATCGCGCCAGCGGAAACAGCAGCGGGATCATGAAGAGATAGGCGATGAACATCGCCGTGAACACGCCATATGCCAGTTCGGGGCGATCGATGAACAGCCTCGGACCAAGGGTCACGCCGTGGTACTGAAGCACCACCATCATCACGGCCGCGGTGCTTCCGCCCGGAACGCCGATGGCCATCAGCGGTACCAGGGTGCCCGAGGTAACGCCGTTGTTGGCGGCTTCGGGGGCGGTTACGCCCTCTGGCACCCCGGTGCCGAACTTTTCAGGATGCTTCGAAAAGGTCCGGGCCTGCTGATAGGCCACGAATGCGGCGATGGATGCCCCTGCACCCGGCACGATTCCGATCACGACCCCGATCAAGGCGGTCCATACCGTCAGCACCCATTGCGACGCCGATTCCTTCATCAGTCGCAAGGTGTCGCCAAAGCTCGTGGACATCACCTTGGAACGGAACTCATCCTTGACGATGCTGCCGCGCTCGATCAGCAGGAACACTTCGGAGATCGCAAACAGCCCGATCAGCGCAGGTACCAGCGGCACACCGCTGTAGAGTTCGAGAAATCCGAAGGTCGCGCGCGGCGTCGAAAAGATATGGTCGGTGCCGATGGCCCCGATAAGCAGGCCCAGCAGGCCCGCGAGCAGGCCCTTGAGCAGGTCCTGGGCGGCGATGACCGCAATCAGCGTGATGCCGAACAGCATCACGACAACCATCTCGACGCTGTGCATGTAGAAGCCGACACGCGACAGGATCGGCAGCGCCGCAAGCACGAAGGTGGTACCGATCAGCCCCCCGACGATGGACGCCATGAAGCAATAGACAAGCGCCCGCGGGCCCTCGCCCTTCTGTGACATCGGGTAGCCGTCGAGCGTTGTTGCCGCCGCACCGCCGGTGCCGGGAATATTGACCAGAATTGCCGGTATGCCGTTACCCAGCTGGCTGGCACAGTAGAGCGCCATCATGAAGACAAGGGCGACCTCGACATCAACCGTGAGTGTCAGCGGCAACAGGATGATGATCACATTGGCCGCACTGAAACCCGGAACGGCGCCGACGATGGTTCCCAGCAGAATGGCCGGAATCATCACCCACCAGAACGAAAGCGAGTGTACGAAAAGGCCGCTGATGATGCCGAACTGGTCTGCCATGTCAGGTTATCCAGCCAAGGATGGTGCGGTCGATCACCGAAAGCGGGAACCTGACACGCACCAACCAGATGAACACGAAGAAGGCGATGGCCGTCACGGCCGCGGCCATGGCGACGGCAACGCCGATTCTGCCGATGCCGCCGAGCATCAGCACGGTACCGAACACATACAGAAACAGCGTCAGCGCGAAACCGAACACCGGCATGAGCAACAGCAGCAGCACGGTGGCCAGTATCAGGCCATAGCGCTTGAATTCGAACTCGGGCGACGAGAAGAACTGGTTGAAACCCAGCCCCTTCCTGCCCGTGTACACCTCATAGGCGAAACGGACGAAAAGCGCGGCCGAAAGGATGGCTATTCCGCCCCCCACGAACACGCCAACCACGCGCGCCTGGAACGGCAGTTCCCACACGGTGGAGACATAATAGGCCGCAAAGGCAAGTGCGACGACGGGAATGATCAGTTCAGGCAGGATTCCCGGCTTGTCACGCATCGCGCCCCCCGATGGTGGCTGTCGCCACCCCGATACCCTCGATTTCCACGCTGATCACATCGCCCTCGGCCATGAACACCGGCGGCGTGCGCGCATAGCCGACACCGGAAGGCGTACCCATCGCGATCATGTCGCCCGGGCGCAGGGTCATGAAGTCGCTGATCAGGCTGATTGCCCGTGCAACCGGAAAGATCATGTCCGAAGTGTTGGCCTCCTGCATGACCTGACCGTTCAGGATGCTGCGGATGGCGAGCCCGGACGCCCCTGCCGGAACCTCGTCGGGCGTCACGAAGCCGGCGCCCAGAATGCCCGTGAGGTCAAAGTTCTTGCCCGGCGTCCACTGGCCGCCCTTGCGCTGGTAATCGCGCAGGCTGATGTCGTTGAAGACACCGTATGCAAACACATGCCCCAGCGCCTCGTCTTCGGGAATATAGCGCCCGCCGCGCCCGATCATCACCAGCAGTTCGGCCTCGTAATCAAGCCGGTCGCTGACCCGGGGTACAGGAACGATCGTGCCGCTCGGGGCCAGCGACGTATCGACCCGCAGGAAGAAGGCCGGATAATCGGGCTTGCTGTGCCCGCCTTCCTTTGCATGTTCGACGTAGTTCAGACCCAGGCAGATCATCCGCGCACCGCTGCACAATGCCAGGCCGGGGGTCACCGGACCCGGAACCGCGCGTCCGGCCTCTGCAGCCTGAACGCTCAGCGCAAAGGCCGACAGGTCGTCCGAAAACGGAGCCCCTGCAAGGACAGTTCCGTCGCGTTCGACCGACACCTGCCTGCCTTCCGCCGTTTCGTGCACGATATACCGCATGGATCCTCGCTAGATTCGCATTTCTGTCAGGATAATCGATAATTCTGTGAGGCAACAGTTTTATCGATAATTCGGAAAGTGTCGGTTCCGCAACACCGGAGACAGGTTTCAGGCCATGGCCACGGAAACGATCAGCTCGCGCAACCGCGACCCGGCGCCAGCATGCCTGTTTTCATTCCGCATCTGATCCCCCCCCTGTCGATCCGCCGCTGCGTCGCCCGACTGGATGACGCATGGCACGAACCGGTCCCCGCGCCGCAAGCCGCACGCCCTCCCCGGCGCCGCCCCGCGCTTGCCCAGGCGTCGGAGAAGCGTTTTCCGGCGCGCTCGGCTGTGATTTGGTTGCAAATCGGGCGGCATTAGTCAACCAATTTTCTTGCCTGTGCCGCTTCGGGCCGTTATCCATGCCGGCGCCGGCGT
>SKWP01000302.1 GCA_007128865.1 Paracoccaceae bacterium | reverse complement strand
ATGGGCCAGCGCTGCCCCGCTTGCCATGATCGCCGCCAGCAGCGCTTCGCGCCGGTCGGGGGCCAGAATCGCCAGCGTGATGCCGGACAGATAGACCAGGCCTGCCCCGCGCAACGCCGCACCGAGCGCCGCTGCGTCATCGGCCAGATGCCGGGCTGCGGACTGTCCGCGCCAGTAGGTAAAGCGCCTTTCGCCCCCTTCGAGGGTGATGGCATAGAGCCCCGCCCCGCGGGCCCGGTCGCGCTGCAGATGCGCCGTGCCGATCCCTGCCGCCGCGATGAAGGCCGCGATGCGATCCGAAAACGGGTCGGTTCCCAGGCGGCTGAGATAATCGACCTGCCAGCCTGCGGGCAGGCATGCGCGGGCGTACCAGGCGGTGTTGAGCGTATCGCCGGCCACGCCCATGCGCCACAGATCGCCCCGTTCACCGGAAAGTTCAATCATCGCCTCGCCGACCGCCACGAACCGCATCCCGTCCCTGCCCTGTTTTGCGCCTGCACCGCGCAGCGCCCCGAACCATGCTTGCCGGTGCCCGCGCCCAAGCGTATACCATAGACGATCGCAGCTTCCGATGCGGGATCGGCGCCCGGCAAGACCCGCAGCCACGGTGCCGGCCTCCGCCCCCGTCCTGTCGCACACCCTGCCCCGAAAGCCGAGAGAAAGCCATGTCCGACACCCGCGCCCGAGGCAAGTTCCGCAGCCAGGAATGGTTCGACAACCCCAACAACCCCGGAATGACCGCGCTTTATGTCGAACGCTACCTGAACCAGGAATTCACCCGCGCGGAACTTCAGGGCAACCGCCCCGTCATCGGCATCGCCCAGACCGGCAGCGACCTGGCCCCGTGCAACAAGATCCACCTTTTCCTCGAAGACCGGATCAAGGCCGGCATCCGCGACGCGGGCGGGGTGCCGATGCAGTTCCCGGTGCATCCGATCCAGGAAACCGGCAAGCGCCCCACCGCGGCGCTGGATCGCAACCTCGCCTATCTGGGTCTGGTCGAGGTGCTGCACGGCTATCCGATCGACGGGGTGGTGCTGACCACGGGCTGCGACAAGACCACGCCGGCGATGCTGATGGGGGCGGCGACCGCCGATCTGCCGGCCATCGTGCTGTCGGGCGGGCCGATGCTGGATGGCTGGTGGAACGGCAAGCTGGCCGGTGCCGGCACCATCATCTGGGAAAGCCGCCGCCTGCTGGCCGAGGGCGCCATCGACTATGACGAGTTCATGGAACGGGTCTGTGCCAGCGCCCCCAGCCTCGGGCACTGCAACACCATGGGCACCGCCGCCACGATGAATGCCATGGCCGAGGCGCTGGGCATGAGTCTGCCGGGCTGTGCGGCCATACCCGCGCCGTTTCGCGAACGCATGGCCATGGCCTATGAAACCGGCCGGCGGATCGTCGAGATGGTGCATGAGGATCTCAAGCCGTCCGACATCCTGACCCGCGCCGCCTTCGAAAACGCCATCGTGGTCAATTCGGCCATCGGCGGGTCCACCAATGCGCCGCCGCATCTGCAGGCGGTGGCCCGTCATGCCGGGGTCGAATTGCATGTGTCGGACTGGCAGACGGTCGGCTTTGACGTGCCGCTGCTGCTGAACATGCAGCCGGCGGGCGAATACCTGGGCGAAAGCTTCCACCGTGCCGGCGGCATTCCGGCGGTGATGGGTGAACTGATGCGGGCCGGGCGCATTCACGGTGCGGCCATGACGGTTTCCGGGCGCAGCATGGCCGAAACGCTCGCCGGGCAGCAAAGCCGCGACACGGCCGTGATCCGCACGGTGGCCGCCCCCCTGCGCGGGAATGCCGGGTTTCTGGTGCTGACCGGCAATCTGTTTGACTCCGCGCTGATGAAGACATCCGTGATTTCAGACGACTTTCGCGCCCGTTTCCTGTCGGAACCGGGGCGCGAGGGCATCTTCGAGGCGCGCGCCGTGGTCTTCGAGGGGCCGGAGGATTATCACGCGCGCATCAACGACCCCGGCCTTTCGATCGACGAGAAGTCGATGCTGTTCATCCGCGGTGTGGGCTGCGTGGGCTATCCCGGCTCGGCCGAGGTGGTGAACATGCAGCCCCCCGATGCGCTGATCCGCGCCGGGATCCAGCATCTGCCGACTGCGGGCGACGGGCGCCAGTCCGGCACCTCGGAAAGCCCCTCGATCCTGAACGCATCGCCCGAGGCCGCGGTCGGCGGCGGGCTGGCCCTGTTGCAGACCGGCGATGCGGTGCGTCTTGACCTGAACGCCTGCCGGCTGGACGCGCTGGTTGATGCGCAGGAATGGGCCGCACGACGCGCCCGCTGGCAGCCGCCTGCCCTGCGCAGCCAGACCCCGTGGCAAGAGCTTTACCGGACCCATGTCGGGCAGCTGGCCGATGGCGGCTGTCTCGAACTTGCCACCGCCTACCGGCGCGTTGCGCAGGATCTGCCCCGCGACAGCCATTGACGGCGCGGGCCTTGGCAAGCCGCGGGCAGCCGGCCGCGCCAGCACAGGGTTCTGCACTGGCACCCTGCCGCGATTCCGCCCGGGGCAGCGCGGCGACGACGCGGTGCAGGGGCCGTGATGACTTTGGCAAGCAAACTGGTGTTTCCGTAACGTCAGACAGGCTATAGTCGCGGCTGGCCATGGACGGGGGATACAGCGATGCAGGTTGCCTTTCACCTCGGAGCGCATTGCACCGACGAAGACCGGCTGGTGCGGAGCCTGCTGAAGAACCGCGGCGTGCTGGCCTCGCGCGGCATACAGGTGCCGGCACCGGGCAGGTACCGCCCTGTCCTGCGCGAGGCGCTGAAGGCGCTGCGCGGCGCAGAGGCAAGCGCATCCATGGGCGAGACACTGCTGGACGCGATCCTCGATGACGATTCGGCGCAACGGCTGGTGCTGAGTTCGGAATCGTTTCTGTGTGCACCGCGGCGGGCGGTGGAAGACGGCGCGCTCTATCCGCTGGCCGCGCGCAAGGCAGCCTGGCTTCCGGCGCTGTTTCCCGAAGCGCAATGCGCCTTCTTCTTCGCGCTGCGCAACCCGGCCGCCTTTGTTCCGGCGCTGGCCGCCCGGCTGGACGGCCATGCGGGTTTCGCCCTGCCCGACCCTGCCGTGGCGCGCGGCTTGCGCTGGGCACCGGTGGTCGAGGCGCTGCGCGATGCCACGCCGGAGCTGCCCGTCACCGTCTGGTGCGACGAGGACAGCGCCCTGCTGTGGCCCGAAATCATGGCCGCCGTGGCCGGGGTCGATGACGATTTGGCGCTGGCCGGCAGGCGCGACCGTCTGCTCGAGGTCATCACCGACGACGGCGCCGGGCGGCTGGACAGCTATCTGGGCGCCAATCCGCCGGCCACGACGACATTGCGCCGCCGGGTCGAGGCCGCATTCCTGGAACGCTATGCACGGCCGGATGCCCTGGAAACGGTGCTCGACCTGCCCGGCTGGACGGCCGAGCTGGTGGACGAGATGACCGAGACCTATGACGCGGATTGCGAACGCATCGCGCGGATGGACGGGGTGCGCTTCCTGCATCCCTGAT
>SKWP01000384.1 GCA_007128865.1 Paracoccaceae bacterium | reverse complement strand
CGGCGTCGGTGTCGGGTTCCAGCAGCGCAAGCTGGTCGAACCCCACGCCCCGGTTGCGGTCGGCCAGCGCAGCCACCAGCCGTTGCGACGGGCGCTCACCGCCCGCACGCAGGTCGATCACGACAAAGTCGTTGCCCAGCCCGTGCATCTTGGAGAATCGCAGGCCGGCGGAGGGAAGGCACATATCCATGGCGCCGCATATAGACGCTTGCCGGCACTGCCGCCAGTCGCTCGAAATGCTGCCTGAGCGGCGCAGGCACGGTACCGGCTCTGCCGGGCCCATGGCCGCCGCAGCGCTGCTGCAACGGCCCAGGCCGGGATACCCGGCAGCTCAGCCCATCTCAAAGGCCAGCGGACGCACCTGCCGGAACATGCCGGTGGCGCGCAGCGCTTCGAGGACCGTTTCGGGCGGTTGTGCATCGAGATACAGAAGCGCGATGGCATCGGCCCCCGGCCCAGACCGGCCAAGGGTGAAGTTGGCGATGTTCACGCCATTCTCGCCCATGGTACGGCCCAGAGTGCCGATGATGCCGGGCACATCCTCGTTGGTGGTATAGAGCATGTGGGCACCGACCTCGGCATCGATGGTGATGCCCTTGATCTGGATGAACCGCGGCTTGCCATCCGAAAACACCGTCCCGGCAATCGAACGTTCACGGCCTTCGGTAACCACGCTGAGCTTGATGTAGGCATCGAACACGCCGGACTTGCCCTGCGTCGTGGTCGAAACCTTCACCCCCCGTTCCTGCGCCAGCAAGGGTGCCGATACCATGTTCACATCGGGGTTGGATGCCTTCATCACCCCCGCGATCACGGCACAGTTCAGCGCATCGAGGTTCATCTGGGCAACGGCGCCGTCGTAGAGCACGTTGATCGCCTTGATCGGCTCGTCGGTCATCTGCCCGACAAAGGCGCCAAGATGCCCGGCCAGCTTGAGCCATGGCGCCATCACCGCGGCTTCCTCGGCGGTCACGGAAGGCATGTTGAGCGCGTTCTGCACCGCCCCGGTCATCAGATAGTCCGACATCTGCTCGGCCACCTGCAGGGCCACGTTTTCCTGCGCCTCGGTTGTGGCTGCGCCCAGATGCGGCGTGCAGACCACGTTGGGCAGCCCGAACAGGGGGTTTTCCGTCGCCGGCTCTTCGGAAAACACGTCAAAGGCGGCACCCGCCACATGGCCCGAGCGGATCGCCTCGGCCAGCGCCGCCTCGTCCACCAGGCCGCCGCGGGCACAGTTGACGATGCGCACGCCGGGTTTGGTGTGGGCCAGCGCCCCGGCCGAAAGGATGTTGCGGGTCTTGTCGGTCAGCGGCACATGCAGGGTGATGAAATCGGCGCGGGCCAGCAGCTCGTCCAGGTCCACCTTGGTCACACCGATCTTGCGCGCCCGCTCCTCGCCGAGGAAGGGATCATAGGCGATCACCTTCATCTTCAGCCCCAGCGCCCGGTCGCAGACGATGGAACCGATGTTGCCCGCACCGATCACGCCCAGGGTCTTGCCGGTCAGTTCAACGCCCATGAAGCGGTTCTTTTCCCATTTGCCGGCATGGGTCGATGCGTTGGCTTCGGGTATCTGGCGGGCAACCGCCATCATCAGGGCGATGGCGTGTTCGGCGGTGGTGATGGAATTGCCGAAGGGCGTGTTCATCACGATCACGCCGCGGCGCGAGGCGGCGGGAATATCGACATTGTCCACGCCGATGCCGGCCCGGCCGATCACCTTCAGGCGCGGCGCGGCGGCCAGCACCTTGTCGCTGACCTTGGTGGCCGACCGGATCGCAAGGCCGTCATAATCGCCGATCACCGCCAGCAGGCGTTCCTTGTCCTTGCCAAGCGTAGGGTCGAAGGTCACGTCGATACCACGGTCGCGGAAGATCTTGACGGCCGTGTCGGAAAGCTTGTCGGATACCAGTACCCTGGGTGCCATCTGTTGGCTCCTCTTCGAGATTTCGGAATGTGGGAAGGCCGCCCGCCGCCTGCGGGCAGCGCGTCGGCTCAGGCAGCAGCGTCCTGCGCCGCGATTTCGGTGGCAAAGGCCCAGTCGATCCAGGGCAGCAGCGCCTCGATATCGGCGGTTTCCACCGTCGAGCCGCACCAGATCCGCAGCCCCGGCGGCGCATCGCGGTAGGCGCCGATATCCAGCGCCGCACCCTCGGCTTCGAGCCGCTTTGCAACCGCCTTGGCAAAAGCCGCGCCGTCGCGGATGCGCGGATCGATGAACTTCAGGCAAACCGAGGTGGTGGAAGCCGTCGCCGGGTCTTCGGCAAGATCGGCGATCCAGTCACGGGCAGCCACGAAACCACGGATCGCGCCCGCGTTGGCCTCGGCACGCGCAATCAGCGCCGGCAGCCCGCCGATCGATTCGGCCCAGTCCAGCGCGACCAGATAATCCTCGACACACAGCATCGACGGGGTGTTGATGGTCTCGCCCCTGAAGATGCCCTCGATCAGCTTGCCGCCCTTGGTCAGCCGGAAGATCTTCGGCAGCGGCCAGGCTGGCGTGTAGCTTTCCAGCCGTTCCACCGCCCGCGGCGACAGGATCAGCATGCCGTGCGCCGCCTCGCCGCCCAGCACCTTCTGCCAGGAAAAGGTCGTGACATCGAGCTTGTCCCAGGGCAGGTCCATCGCAAAGGCCGCCGAGGTCGCATCGCACAGCGTCAGGCCGCCGCGATCAGCCGGAATTACGTCGCCCGATGGCAGGCGCACACCCGATGTCGTCCCGTTCCAGGTGAAACACACGTCGCGGTCGTAATCGAGCCCGGCCATGTCAACGATCCGGCCGTATGGCGCCTCGTGCACGCGGGCATCGAGCTTCAGTTGCTTGACCGCATCGGTCACCCAGCCGGCACCGAAGCTTTCCCAGGCCACCATTTCCACCGGGCGGGCGCCCAGCATCGTCCACATCGCCATCTCGAAGGCGCCGGTATCGGATGCGGGCACGATCCCGATGCGGAAATCGGCGGGAACCCCGAGGATCGCCCGCGTCCGCTCGATCGCGGCGCGCAGCTTGTCCTTGCCCAACGCAGCGCGATGGCTGCGCCCGAGCGCAGCACCGGACAGCCGGCCGAGATCAAATACGGGGGGTTTGGCACAGGGGCCGGACGAAAAGCGCGGATTTTCCGGCCGCGCGGCCGGTTTCGTGACTGCGGTCATGGTATCCTTCCAGATATACGCCCCTCGTTGGGGAGGGGTGTCCCGCTGCGGCATCTACGAAACCTCTGAAAAAATAGCAAGAGACAAAGTGACTTGCCCTGCCGGTTCGGGCAGCATCGTGCAGAACGATGCAGGAACGCGCGGCGGGCAGTGGCACAGAATTGGCACAGCATGTTCCCCGCCTGTTCTGCCCGAAGCGGAAACCGGGCAGTTCCTGGCGAGGAAGCTGTTCCCTTTCTGCCATCCGAAGCGGAGTCAAGAGGGGCGCACCCGGTCGCCATCGGAGCGCCATTGATGAGGTGGATGGCTCCCGCTTCCGGCATCGCAATGTGCCATGTTGGGTGCTGTGAAACGGCCAACAATGGGAGCCATCCATGAAT
>SKWP01000244.1 GCA_007128865.1 Paracoccaceae bacterium | reverse complement strand
GCCGTCATTTCGTCGGGTCGGCGCCGGGGCGCGGGGGAAGCGGCATGGCGGTGCGCCGTGCCGGATGAAGCAACAATCACGGGAAGATCGAGATGACCGATCACGGCACCGCGGCGGCAGCGCCGGCGGATGAGGCAAGGCGGGCGCTGGAGTCGTTTCTGGACGAGTTCGGCGCCCTTCAGGACGAGATCAGGACCAGGTTTCAACAACAGGAAGAGCGACTGACCATGCTGGACCGCAAACATATCGGTGCCCCCGCGCGCCATCCGCTGAGCACCGCCGCCGACGAGCGCGCGCCCCATGCCGCCGCCTTTGACGCCTATCTGCGTTCGGGCGACGACGAGGGGCTGCGCGGGCTGGCGCTGGAAGGCAAGGGGATGAACACGGCCGTTGCCGCCGAGGGGGGCTATCTGGTCGATCCGGCCACTGCCGAGACCATTCGCGGGGTGCTGCGCGCCTCGTCCTCGATCCGGGCCATCGCCTCGGTAGTGACGGTTGAGGCGACCTCCTTCGATGTGCTGGTCGATCACACCGACATCGGCAGCGGCTGGGCGACCGAGGCCGATCCGACCGAACCGAGCACGGCGCCGCTGATCGACCGCATCAGCATCCCGCTGCACGAGCTTTCGGCGATGCCGAAGGCCAGCCAGCGCCTGCTGGACGACAGCGCCTTTGACATCGAGGGCTGGCTGGCGGCGCGCATTGCCGACCGTTTCGCGCGGGCCGAGGCGCTGGCCTTCATCAGCGGCAACGGGCAGGACAAGCCGCGCGGCTTTCTCAACCATCCGGCGGTGCCGAACGGCAGTTGGGCCTGGGGCAGCCTGGGCTACATCGCCACCGGCAATGCAGGGGATTTCGCGGCGCTGAATGCCTCGGATTCCATCGTCGATCTGGTCTATGCGCTGGAAGCGCCCTACCGGGCAGGCGCGGTTTTCGTGATGAATTCCAAGACCGCCGGTGCGGTGCGCAAGATGAAGGATGCCGACGGCCGCTTCCTGTGGTCGGACGGTCTGGCGGCGGCCGAACCGGCGCGGCTGATGGGCTATCCGGTGCTGGTGGCCGAGGACATGCCCGATATCGGAGCGGGTGCCTTTGCCATCGCCTTCGGGGATTTCCGCGCCGGCTATACCATCGCCGAGCGGCCCGACCTGCGAGTGCTGCGCGATCCGTTCAGCGCCAAGCCGCATGTGCTGTTCTACGCCACCCGCCGGGTGGGCGGCGATGTCAGCGACTTCAAGGCCATCAAGCTCTTGCGCTTTGCGGTCGACTGATCGGGCAGACGGGCCCCGCCGCCGCAGATGGGCGGCGGCGGGGCGGGAACGGGTGCCACTGCGGGGAGAGAACCGATGATCCTGACCGAACTGGAAGCGGTGGCGCCGCAGGCGCTGCCGCTGGCCGGCCTGCGTGCGCATCTGCGCCTGCCGGTGATGGCCGAACCGGGGCCGGGCGATGCCGAAGAGGCGCAGGCGCTGGAGGGCGCGCTGCGCGCCGCACTGGCGGCGATCGAGGCGCGCACCGCCAAGGTGCTGATGGGCCGGCCGTTCCGGCTGGGGCTTTCGCACTGGCGCGGTGGTGGTGCGCAGCCGCTGCCGGTGGCGCCGGTATCGGGCATCATCGCGCTGGTGCTGCGCAGCGCCGACGATACGGCGACCACCGTGGCCCCCGAAAGCTACCGGCTGGAGCAGGACCAGCACCGGCCGAGGCTGGTGGCGCGCGGCGTGCTGCTGCCGTCGATCCCGCGCGGGGGGCGGGCCGAGATCGACTTCACTGCCGGTTTCGGGCCGGATTGGGGCGATCTGCCCGATGATCTGGCGCGTGCGGTGTTCCTGCTGGCGGCGCAGTATTTCGAGGAACGCCACGGCGGCGCCGGCCATGCCGCCGGCGCGGCGCTGCCGTTCGGGGTCGAGGCGCTGATCGCGCGCTGGCGCACCGTGCGGCTGCTGGGCGGTGCGGCGCGATGAGCGGCGCAGCGGTGGTGCCGGCGCGCCGGCTGGTGCTGGAGGCGGCGCAATCGCAGCCGGATGGCGCCGGCGGTCTTGCCGTCCAGTGGCAGCCGGTGGCGGTGCACTGGGCCGAGATGCGGGCCGGATCGGGGCGCAACCGCAGCGGCGCCGAGGAGGTGCCGCTGGGTGTCACGCTGTGGCGGGTGTTCCTGCGGGCGCTGCCCGAGGCCCATCCGGCCCGGCCGCGGCCCGGGCAGCGGTTTCGTGACGGGGCGCGGGTGCTGCGCATTCTGGCCGTGGCCGAGCATGATCCGCGCGGCGGCTGGCTGGTATGCCATGCCCAGCAGGAGGAGCCGGCATGAGCTATGCAACGGCCGAGGCCCTGCAGGCGGCGGTCTATGCGCGGCTGGCAGGCGATGGCGCGCTGGCGGCGCTGGTGGGCGATGCAATCCATGATGCGGTGCCGCCGGGTACTCCGCCGGGGCTGTTCGTGCTGATCGGAGAGGAGCGCGCGAGTGATGCGTCCGACCGCAGCGGCGCCGGTGCCGAGCATCGGCTGACGATCAGTGTGGTCGGCAGCCTGGCCGGGTTCCGGGCGCTGAAGGCGGCCGCGGCGGCGGTGGGCGATGCGCTGGCGGCGCCGCCCTTGCCGGCGCTGGCCCGTGGCCGGCTGGTGGGGCTGTGGTTCGAACGGGCCGAGGCGCGGCGGGCGCGCGGTACCGGCGGCGCCGAGTTGCGGCGTATCGACATGGTCTGGCGTGCCCGCACCGAGGACGATCCCGCGCCCTGAGACGGGCGCGGCGCGGCAAAAGCAAGCAAGGAGGGGCGCGGATGGGCGCGCAGAACGGCAAGGATCTGCTGATCAAGATGGACATGACCGGGGAAGGTCAGTTCGTCACCATCGCGGGGCTGCGCGCCACGCGGGTAAGCTTCAACGCCGAGACGGTGGATGTCACCAGTCTGGAAAGCCAGGGCGGCTGGCGGCAGTTGCTGGGCGGGGCCGGGGTCAAGACCGCGGCGATTTCGGGATCGGGGGTGTTTCGCGATGCCGATACCGACGAACGCGCCCGCCAGGCCTTTTTTGACGGCGAGGTTCCGGCGCTGCAGGTGGTGCTGCCTGATTTCGGCATCGTCGAGGGGCCGTTCCAGATCACCGCGCTGGAATACGCCGGCAGCCACAATGGCGAGGCCACCTATGAGTTGAGCCTGGCCTCGGCCGGCGCGCTGGCCTTTGTACCGCTGTGACGGCGCGGGGGGCTGAGATGGCGAACCCCTGGGCCGGCGAGGTGGCGCTGTGGATCGACGGGCGCCGGCATGTGCTGAAGCTGACGCTGGGCGCGCTGGCCGAACTGGAAGACGCGCTGGGGGCCGAAAGCCTGCCGGCGCTGGTGGGCCGGTTCGAGGCCGGCGGGTTTTCCAGCCGCGACGTGCTGGCGCTGATCGTGGCGGGGCTGCGCGGCGGTGGCTGGCAGGGCAGCGCCGCGGATCTGCGCAGTGCCGAGATTCGCGGCGGCCCGGTCGAGGCGGCGCGGGTGGCGGCGCAGTTGCTGGCGCGGGCCTTTGCGCTGCCTGCGCAGCCATGAGGCGGCGCAGGCGCCG
>SKWP01000475.1 GCA_007128865.1 Paracoccaceae bacterium | reverse complement strand
GGCGTGGTCTGCAACCCCAACATTCCCAGCGAAGAGGTCTTCACCACCCCCCACGCCGAGCGGGTTGAAGGCAGCGTGCGCGCCACCAAGCCGCTGTCGCATCAGGGCACGCTGATCGAAGGTATCCGGGTGCGTTTCGAGGCCGGGCGCATCGTCGAGGCCAGCGCCAGCCGTGGCGAGGCGGTGCTGCAGGAACTGCTGGCTTCGGACGGCGGCGCGCGGCGGCTGGGCGAGGTCGCGCTGGTGCCGCATTCCTCGCCGATCTCGGCATCGGGCCTGCTGTTCTACAACACGCTCTATGACGAAAACGCCGCCTGCCATATCGCGCTGGGCCAGTGCTATGCCAAATGCTTCGAGGGTGGCGATGGGCTGAGCCCCGAAGAGGTCGCCGCCCGCGGCGGCAATTCCAGCATCATTCATGTGGACTGGATGATCGGCGGCCCCGATACCGATATCGACGGCATCCGCCCCGATGGCAGCCGGGTGCCGGTGTTCCGCGGCGGCGAATGGGCCTGATTGCCCCGGTCGGGTGAATGCCCCGCCCTTCCGGCCGGTGCCTGCCGCCCGGCCACCGCCCGGAAGGGCCGGCTACTGGCCCGGCGGGCCCAGCCGCGGCGCCGGCCCGATGGGCAGGGGGCCGATACGCATCCGCCCGCTGCGGAAGGTCAGCGCGGTGACCAGCGCATCCTCGGCCGCCGCCTGCGCGTCTTCGGCCGCGATCATCTTCAGCGCGCGTTCCCATGTGTCGGCGATTTCGGGGTCAAGCGCCCCCATCGCCACTGCTGCCGCCAGCAGGTCGCGCCAGTGGCCGATGCGCAGGTCGATCCGGCCCTCGGCAAGCCCCTGGGCATCGGCCTGAACACCGCCTTTCGCCTCCAGCTCCACCCGCCCCCAGACCAACCGCAGCGCGTCGATGTCGATCGCTTCGACCGAAGGCGGCGCCGGACGGCTGTCCAGATGGCGGTCGAGCGGGGCCGAAAGCGTCGCCGCCCCGGCCAGCGCCAGCAGTTCGGCCCGTGCCGGCAGCGGCCCGGCCGGCGATGGCCCGTCCAGCCCTTCCAGTTCCAGCACGACGCGGTATCGCGCAGGCGCGTCGTCTTCGGCCCGCAGCCGAAGCCCGAAGGCCTGCACCGCGGCGCCCGCCTGACCGTTGGTGGTCAGCACCACCCCGCTGCCGGTGAGTTCGGCCTGATCGAGCCGCAGGTCAAGCCCGGCAAGGCGGGCGCTGGCATGGGCGTTTTCGCTGTGCAGCTCGGCCACGGTGCCATCGGGCAGCCGCACCGTCTGACGCTGCGGCAGGCGTGCCTCCAGCCGCACCGGCGGGTGCAGGGTTGCGCGCAGTTCCATACCGCTCGCGGCCCAGGACAGCCCGATGAACGGGTTGGCCAGGTAGGGGTTTTCCAGCCGGAGCGAAACCCAGCGGGGAAAGCCGGCCATGGCAACCCCGTCGTGGCCGGCCATGCGCCCGAAACGCGCCTGATCGTCGAACCAGGCGCGAACCGAAGATGCCGCCAGATAGGATGCGGCGCCCCACCAGCCCGACCACAGAATGGCCAGTACTGCCACCACCGTCAGGAACCCGCGCATCCTGCGCCCTTTTCCCCGAAGCCCGAATCGGTTTTACAGGCGCCCTGTGCGGAGAACCAGAGACATGGCGGACACGGAATTGTGGGTTTTCGGCTACGGCTCGCTGATCTGGGAGCCGGGCTTCGGCTTTGACGAACGCCGGCTGGCGCGGCTGCAGGGCTTTCACCGGTCGTTCTGCATGCGCTCGGTCCATCACCGCGGCACCCCGGAAAGGCCCGGGCTGGTTCTGGCGCTGGATGAAAGCCCCCGCCAGGCCTGCGACGGCGTGGCCTATCGGGTGCAGGCCGGGCAGGCCGAGGCGACGCTGGATTACCTGCGCGAACGCGAGCTTGTATCCTCGGCCTATCTGGAAACGCGCCAGCGGGTGGGCCTGCGCGGCGGCGGCGCGGTCGAGGCGGTGACCTTTGTCGTCGACCGGTCGCATGTGCAGTACTGCGGCGCGCTGTCGCTGGAAGAACAGGCCGAAATCATCGCCGGCGCGACGGGCGGGCGCGGGCCGAATCCCGAATACCTTTGGAACACCGCCGCACATCTTGCCGAACTGGGCATTGCCGATGCCGATCTGGCCTGGCTTGCCCGGCGCGTGCGCGCCCTGGCAGGATAACACGAAGCTGACGCGCCGTGCGCGCTTTGCGTGTTGGCAGTGCAGGGCCGCTTGCCTATGTTGCGCCCACGTCAGAAACGGGAGCAGGTCATGAGAAACGGGTCCTTCCGGCGACCCATCGGCGAATCCGAGCCGCAGTTCTCGCATCCCGTGCGTCAGATCACCCTGATGCTGATCGTCATCGCGCTGGTGGCGGCGGGCGCCTATGTGGCCTTTCCGCGGGTCTCGGGGGTGTTTCTGGCCAATGTCTGGCTGAACGGCTTCATCGCGCTGGTGTTCGTGATCGGGGTTGTCGCCACCTTCTGGCAGGTGTTCCAGCTGTCGTCCTCGGTTTCGTGGATCGAGGGGTTTGCCGCCGAACGTCCGGGCCATGACATCACCATCGCGCCGCGCCTGCTGGCGCCGCTGGCGGCGTTGCTGCGCTCGCGGGGGGCGCGCAGCCCAATTTCTGCCTCGTCCGCGCGGTCGATCCTCGATTCTGTCGCCACCCGCATCGAGGAAGAGCGCGACATCACCCGCTACATCATCAACCTGCTGATCTTTCTGGGTCTTCTGGGTACCTTCTATGGCCTGGCAATCACCGTTCCGGCGGTGGTCGAAACGATCCGGTCGCTGGCGCCGGCCGATGACGAAAGCTCCATCGCGGTGTTCGACCGGCTGATGACCGGGCTTGAGGCGCAGCTTGGCGGCATGGGCACCGCATTCTCGACCTCGCTTCTGGGGCTTGCGGGCTCGCTCGTCGTGGGGTTGCTGGAGCTGTTCGCCGGCCACGGGCAGAACCGCTTTTATCGCCAGCTTGAGGAATGGCTGTCCTCCATCACCCGGCTGGGCACTGTCGGGGCCGACGGCGAGGGCAGCACCGATCAGACCGCGCTGGCCGGCATGCTCGATTACATGGCCGAACAGATGGAGGCGCTGCAGACCGTTGCCGCCGAGGCAACGCGTGGCCGCGCCGATGCCGAGACGCGGCTTGGCGCGCTTGCCGAGGTGATGGAGCGGCTGGCAAGCCGGGTGTCGGACGAGGCCGACATCGCCGGCACGCTGACGCGTATCGCCGAAAGCCAGGAACGGCTGGCCGAGGTCATGGCGGACCGCGGCGACGAGGCAGCGGACGCCGGAATGGATGCCGAAGCCCGGTTGCGCCTGCGTTCGATCGATGTGCAGCTTGTCCGCATCCTCGAAGAGCTTTCGGCCGGCCGGCAGGAAAGCGTCACCGAGCTCCGAACCGATATCGCGCAGCTGACCAGTGCGATTCGCCAGCTTTCGCGCGGGGGCGCACCGGCAACCCACGGCCGGGGGAGCTGAGCCATGCCGCTTTCCCGCCGCAGCGGGCGCGCCACGGCGTCGATCTGGCC
>SKWP01000226.1 GCA_007128865.1 Paracoccaceae bacterium | reverse complement strand
GCGGTACTGCACCGCGGTGCCCATTTCCTGCATGTTCATCAGCCACGACGCCTCGCCGGCGACATTGATGACCAGCGCCTCGGGATGGGCGATCTGCACCCCGATCGAGGCCGGCAGGCCATAGCCCATGGTCCCCAGACCGCCGGATGTCATCCAGCGGTTCGGCGCGTCGAAGCCGATGAACTGTGCCGCCCACATCTGGTGCTGGCCGACCTCGGTGGTGACATAGCGGTGCGGATGGTCGCGGGTCAGTGCCTCGAGCCGCTGGACGGCGTACTGGGGCTTGATCGTTTTGGCCGAAGGCTTGAAGGCCAGACAGTCAACCTTGCGCCAGTCGCCGATCTGGCCCCACCACCTTGCCAGGGCCTCGGCATTGGTGCGCCGCCCGCGGGCCTTCCAGATCCGCAGCAGGTCTTCCAGCACATGGGCGACATCGCCGACGATCGGCACCTCGGTCTTGATCACCTTGTTGATCGAAGACGGATCGATATCGATATGGGCCTTGATCGACCCCGGCGAGAAATCCGGAATGCGCCCGGTGATGCGGTCGTCAAAGCGGGCGCCGATGTTGATCATCAGGTCGCAGCCGTGCATCGCGAGGTTGGCCTCGTATAGCCCGTGCATGCCCAGCATGCCCAGCCAGTTCCTGCCCGAAGCGGGATAGGCGCCCAGCCCCATCAGCGTCGAGGTGATGGGAAAGCCCGTTGCCTCGACCAGTTCGCGCAGCAGCTGGCTGGCCGCCGGGCCGGAATTGATGACCCCGCCGCCGGTATAGAAGACCGGCCGTTCCGCCGTTTCCATCAGTTCGACAAGCCGGGTGATCTGATCGGTGTCGCCCTTCAGCCGCGGCGCGTAATGCCCGGTGGGAGCCTTTTGCGGCGGTGTGTATTCGGCCGTGGCGAACTGCACATCCTTGGGAATGTCGATCAGCACCGGGCCGGGCCGGCCCGAGGTTGCGACATGAAAGGCCTGATGGATGATGCCGGAAAGCTGGGCGGTATCCTTGACCAGCCAGTTATGCTTGGTGCAAGGGCGGGTGATGCCGACGGTGTCGGCCTCCTGAAACCCGTCGGTGCCGATCATGAAGGTGGGCACCTGACCGGTCAGCACCACCAGCGGGATCGAATCCATCAGCGCATCGGTGATGCCGGTGACCGAATTGGTCGCGCCGGGCCCCGAGGTGACCAGCACGACCCCGGGCTTGCCGGTTGACCGCGCATAGCCCTCGGCCATGTGGGTGGCGCCCTGTTCGTGCCGCACCAGAATGTGGCGGATCGCGTTCTGCTGGAAAAGCTCGTCATAGATCGGCAGCACCGCGCCGCCGGGGTAGCCGAACACCACCTCGACGCCCTGATCCTTCAGCGCCTGAACCACCATCTTCGCGCCGGTCATGGTATTTGCCGTCATTGCCGTCTCCGTCCGTCCCGCGCCTGTGCAGCGCATGAAAAAGCCCCCGTGGGGAAGCGGGGGCGCAGGGGCGTTCTGCTGGGTGATCCATCACCCGCCCGTGCGCCAGCCTCCTACCTGTACGATGATTGCGTCCATGGCCCGTCTCCCCGACTTGAGCCGGACATTAGGAGCCCCCCCGCAGGAGGTCAACACCGAAAATCCTTGCGAAAGTGTCCCGGATGGCGAAATTTCTTTGCGGAAGTTGCGCGCAGGCGGTCAATCGCGCAATGCCGGCGGAAACCCCGCCACCCCCTGCGCCATCAGGTCGCGGCTGCGGGAGGCTGCGCTGCCCCGGTCCGCATTCGGGCCCGCGGCCGGGCATGCCTGGCCGGCGCGAGGCAACGCCGGCGCCGCGGCGGCCCGCTGCTGCGAAAGCCGCTGCGGAAACGATCACGACGGATGCGCCCGGCCTGTCCGGATCGCCCGGCCGGACCTTGCGTCAACTCCGGCAAGAGCCTGATTTTTGGGCTTTGCCGGAACTTGCCGGCTATGCTACCCCAAGATCATGTGGCCCCGGTCAACGGGGTCTTCGCAATGACGGGAGGAATTCATGGATCGTCGTACCTTCATCAAGGCTTCTGCGCTTGGCGGCACCGCCGCCGCGGCCAGCACACTGGCCGCCCCGGCCATCGCCCAGGGGCGCATCACCTGGCGCATGGTCACCACCTGGCCGCGCAACTTCCCCGGGCTGGGTACCGGCGCCCAGCGTGTGGCCGATCGCATCACCCAGGCTTCGGACGGACAGCTGACCGTTCAGGTCTTTTCGGCCGGCGAGATGGTGCCTGCGCTGCAATCGCTTGACGCGGTCATCGATGGTTCGGCTGAAATGAGCCATGGTGCCGCCTATTACTGGCAGAACAAGTCGGTGGGACTGTCCTTCTTCACCGGTGTGCCCTTCGGCATGACCTCGCGCGAGCTGGCCGCATGGGTGCGTTACCTTGGCGGGCAGGAGATCTGGGACGAGATCTACGATCAGTTCGGGTTGCAGGGCTTTCTGTCGGGCGACACGGGCACCCAGGCCGGCGGCTGGTTCTCGGACGAGCTGCAGGGCATCGAGGACGTGCAGGGCATCCGCTTCCGCACCCCCGGCCTCGGCGGTCAGGTCTGGCAGAAGATGGGAGCCAGCGTCACCAACCTCGCCGCGGGCGAGATCTTTGCGGCGCTGCAGACCGGCACGCTGGATGCGGCCGAATTCGTGGGCCCCTACAATGACCGTGCGCTCGGCTTCCATCAGGTGCGCAAGCACTATTACACCTCGTCGTTCATCGAGCCGGGCCTTGCAACCGAGCTTGTCGTCGACAAGGCAAAATACCTTGCCCTCCCCGAAAGCCTCCAGGGCATCGTCCGCGACGCCGCGCAGGCCGAATACGACCAGGTGCCTTCGGAGTTCTACGCGAACGATCCGATCGCGCTGAACGACATGATCGAGAACCACGGCGTCATTGCCCACAAGGACTGGCCCGAGAGCATTCTAGAAGCCGGCGCGCGGGCGTCGCGCGAACTGATCGAGGAAATCCTCGACGGGGGCGATGCACTTACCAAGAAGACCGCCGAGAGCTTCGTCAAGAATCTCAATCTGGTGCGCACCCGGACCGAGCGGACCGACCTGACCTTCGCCCTGGCGCGCGAGAAGTATTTCGACATCTCCGATCTGGGCTGATCCCGGACCACCTTGCACGACGGGGGTCGGCGTTTCGCCGGCCCCCTTTGCATTGCCAGCAGGCCATGGCCATTGCGCGCCGGATACGGCAAGACTGCCCGGCAAGACCCCAGCAGAGCAGGATTGCCGCATGACCGACACAGACCATCCCTATGTATTCCCGCCCGCGCCGGTCACGGCCTTGCCGGTTCGGGGCAGTGACGCGCGCTTTCCCGTCCGGCGCATCTATTGCGTCGGCCGCAACTATGCCGAACACGCCCGCGAGATGGGCCATGACCCGGACCGGGAACCGCCCTTCTTCTTCCAGAAGAACCCCGACGATCTGTTCTTTGGCGAAACCCGCTGGCCCTATCCGCCGGCAACGGACGACGTGCACCACGAGATCGAGCTTGCCATGGCACTGTCGGCGGGCGGGCAGGATATCGACCCCGCGGATGTGCCTG
>SKWP01000286.1 GCA_007128865.1 Paracoccaceae bacterium | reverse complement strand
TCGGGCAAGTCGGTTACCGGGCTGTCGATCATGGGGCTGGTGGAGCCGCCGGGCAGGGTCGTGGGCGGATCGATCCGCTTTGACGGGCAGGAACTGGTCGGCCTTGCGCCCGAGCCGATGCGGCGTCTGCGCGGCGCGCGGATCGCGATGATCTTTCAGGATCCGATGATGACCCTGAACCCGGTGCTGCGCATCGACACCCAGATGATCGAGACCATCGACGCCCATCGCAGCCTGCCGCGGGCCGATGCCTGGCGGCTGTGCCGCGATGCGCTGGGCCGCGTCGGTATCCCCAGCCCCGACGAACGGATGCGCGGCTATCCGCACCAGTTTTCCGGGGGCATGCGCCAGCGCGTTGCCATCGCCATTGCCCTGTTGAACGATCCCGACCTGATCATCGCGGACGAACCGACAACCGCGCTCGACGTTACCATCCAGGCGCAGATCCTGCACCTGATGCAGGGGCTGGTGGAGGAACGCGGCACCGGGCTGGTCTGGATCACGCATGACCTTTCGGTGGTGGCGGGTTTCGCCGACCGGGTTGCCGTCATGTATGCCGGCGAGATCGTCGAGGAGGGGCCGACCGACGCCATCATTGCAGCGCCGCGTCACCCCTACAGCCGCGGGCTTATCGGCTCGGTGCCGTCGCGCAATGCGCGCGGGGCGCGGCTGGCTCAGATACCCGGGTCTGCACCGCCGGCGCTGAACCGGCCGCCGGGATGCCGTTTCGCGCCGCGCTGCGCCTGGCGCGCTGGGGGATGCGAGCAGGCGCAGGGCCTGCGGGACGGGGTGCGCTGCTGGCGGGCCGATACGCTTCCCGAATTCGCATCGGGGGTGCCGGCATGACGGCGCTGCTGGAACTGCGCAACGTGTCCAAGCGGTTCTCGAAACCGCAGGATCTTGCGGTGCGGCTCGCCCGGCGGCTTGGCGCGCGCATCGCCAGCGAGACGGTGCATGCCGTCGATGACGTGAGCATCGCCGTCGCCCCCGGCGAGGTTGTCGGGCTGGTGGGGGAATCGGGCTGCGGGAAATCCACGCTGGGGCGCATCGCGGCCGGCATCCACGCGCCCAGCGATGGCCAGTTGCTGTGGAAGGGCCGGCCCGCCACCGGCAGCCGCGAGGCCCGGATCAAGGTACAGATGGTGTTCCAGGATCCGATGTCGTCGCTCAACCCGCGCCACCGCATCGACCGCATCCTGACCGAGGCGCCGCGCGTGCATGGCCAGGTCAGCGGGCGCGCAGCCGATGGCCTTGCGGCCGAACTGCTTGAAAAGGTCGGGCTCGACCCGGCCTTCCGCACCCGGTATCCGCACCAGTTTTCGGGCGGCCAGCGCCAGCGCATTGCCATTGCGCGGGCGCTTGCGGTGCAGCCCGAAATGATCGTTGCCGATGAATCGGTCAGCGCGCTCGATGTCTCGGTCCAGGCGCAGGTGCTGAACCTGTTCATGGACCTGCGCGAAAGGCTCGGGCTGGCCTATCTGTTCATCAGCCATGACCTGGGCGTGGTCGAGCACATCGCCGACCGCGTGGTGATCATGTATCTGGGCCGCGTGGTCGAATCCGCCCCGACCGAGGCGCTTTTCGAAGAACCGTTGCACCCCTATGCCCGCGCGCTGCTGGACGAGGTGCCGCGGCTGACCACCGGCAAGCGCCGTTACCAGCCCATCAAGGGCGAAATCCCGTCGCCGCTCAACCCGCCGCCGGGTTGCCATTTCCACCCCCGCTGCCCCTTGGCGGACGGGGAATGCCGCGTCCTGCGGCCCGCCCTGCGTGAAGTCGCGCCGGGGCGTTTCGTCGCCTGCCACAAGGTGGCCGGTCCAATTCAGGGAGAGACTGCACCATGACACGACTGACGCAATTCCTTGGCGCCACCGCGCTGGCAACGGTGCTGGCAGGTGCCGCCGCAGCGCAGACACTGACCGCGGGGCTTGCCGCCGCGCCCAGTTCCATGGACCCGCATTTTGCGACCACCGGCCAGAACCAGCAGCTTGCGGCGGTTCTCTATGACCGGCTGGTGCATATTGACGCCGACGGCAACTTTGCCCCCGGCCTTGCCACGTCCTGGGACGTGTCCGAAGACCGCCTGACCTGGACCTTCACCCTGCGTGAGGGCGTGAGCTTCCACGACGGCAGCGCCTTCACCGCCGCCGATGCGGTCTTTACCTTCGCGCGCATCCCCGAAGTGCCCAACAGCCCCGCGCCCTTTACCCAGCGCCTTGCCGCCATCGAAAGCGCCGAGGCGGTGGACGACCACACGCTGGTGGTTCGGACGGCCCGCCCGGCGCCCAACCTGCTGACCGATCTTTCGACCATCTACATCGTCTCGCAGACGGTGGGCGATGCCGAAAGCGCCGATTTCGACCGTGGCACGGTTGCCCATGGCACCGGCCCCTATCGTCAGGTCAGCTATACCCCCGGCGAAAGGCTGGTGGTGGCGCGCAACGATGCCTACTGGGGTGATGTGCCGGATTTCGAAGAGGTGACGATCCGCTTCCTCGACAATGCCGCCAGCCGGGTGGCGTCGCTCCAGGCGGGTGAAGTGCAGTTCATCGACGCGGTTCCGCCGAACGATCTGGACAGGCTGCGGGAACTGGCCGGCATCGAGGTGGTGGCAGCGCCTTCGGCGCGCATGGTCTACATGGGCCTTGACCAGCTCGAGGATACCACGATCCAGATCGACCCGTCGGTCGGCAACCCGTTTCTGGACCATCGCGTGCGCGAGGCCCTGAGCCTCGGGATCAACCGCGAAGCCATCATCGACCGCATCCAGTTCAACTCGGGCGCGCCGGCCAACCAGTTCGCCCCCGCAGGCATCTTCGGCCACAACCCCGACATTCCCGCACCGGTCTACGACCCCGAACGCGCCCGGGCG
The DNA here is from genome assembly GCA_007128865.1 of Paracoccaceae bacterium. Lineage (GTDB taxonomy): Bacteria > Pseudomonadota > Alphaproteobacteria > Rhodobacterales > Rhodobacteraceae > Rhodobaculum. The sequence continues at coordinate 683 of SKWP01000286.1, read as the reverse complement.
CTTCTGGCCGAGGCCGGATACGGCGACGGCTGGGCGATGACCATCCACGGGCCGGCCGGCCGGTATGTCAACGATACCGACGTGTTGCTGGCCATCGGGCAGATGTGGTCGCAGCTCGGCCTCGATATCGAGGTCGAGACGGTGCCTGCAAACGTCTATTTCGGGCGCGCGACCGATCGCGAGTTTTCGGTCTTCATGGTCGCCTTCGGGATCACCACCGGCGAAAGCTCGCTGGCGCTGCGCAATGTGCTGGGCACCGCCGATCCGGATCGCGGCTGGGGCTCCAACAACCGCTTCCGGTATTCGAATGCCGATTTCGATGCCGCACTCGCGGCGGCATTCGCGGCCTTCGACGCGGCTGACCGCGAGGCCGCCCTGCAGGAAGCGGCGCGCATTGCCGCCGAGGATGTGGCGCTGGTGCCGCTCTACTGGGAGGGCAACAACTGGGCGGTACGCGGCAACGTCACCTTCACGCCCAGCCCCGACGGCCGGTCGCTGATCACCAACCTGAGCGCGAACTGACCCATGTCGGTGGCCAGCCCCAGACCCGCCGAAAGCGCGCTGCGCGACGTGATGGTGCCGATGCGCGACGGCGTCCGGCTGGCCACCGATATCTTCTTTCCCGAGGGCGCGGGCCGTGGCCCCTGGCCCGCGCTGCTGGAACGCACCCCTTATGACAAGCG
>SKWP01000218.1 GCA_007128865.1 Paracoccaceae bacterium | reverse complement strand
ATTCCTCCTGCGGGCGCAGGGGCGGCAGCGCATGGCGGCGCGGGGTGGCTGTGGTTGGCATCGGGTCTGTCCTTACGGTTTCCGGCGGCCTTGCTTGGGCCTGATGACGTCATGGCCTGCGCATCGGACCGAATCCGGTTCGAATTGCGGCAACTTGCCGGAAATACACGCATAGGTGGAAACGATCGCATGGCCGACCGGAAACACCGCCCCGGCGTCAGCGGGGCAGAAGCTGTGTCACCCCGACCGCGCCGGCGCGCGCCAGCTCCGGGTCGAGCGTCATGGGCGCATATTCGCCCCGGCGCCACAATTCGCCCATGTCATCGTAATGGCGCGACAGGAAATGCCCCGACTGGCCGGTGGAAATGACGAAGACCGAGCTTTCGGGATCGCCGAAGTCATACACCCCGCGGTAACCGGCGCCGTGCACGTTCAGGAACGGATTGGCCCCGCGCCCGGCGGTAAGCCCGCGGTTGAGCGTGTGGTCGCCGCCACTGGTCGACATGCGGATATTCACGAAATGACGGATCAGACGGACATCGCCCAGAACCGGGTGATCATGCGCGGCCTCGTGCAGATTGCCCCATCGCCAGCTTTCGGGATTGCGCCCGTAGCGGTCCGACAGCCACACAAGGGCATCGTCAAGCGCGAGCCTGGCCATTTCGGGGCAGGTTTCGCGCGCCGATGACTGCACCACATTGCACCATTCCGAAGCCCCCTCGATGTCGCGGAACACCCGTTCGATGAACACCGGATCGACATGGGTGAATTCGCCGGCCAGCGGGCCAAGCTCGTCCCGGATCAGCCTGTCCTGCAGATGCCGCAGCCAGGCGGCATAGATCAGCGGCTCGGGCAGGTGTTCGTTCATCTCGCCGTTCCAGTCGGCCAGCAGCCGCAGGGCGCGCTGGCGCAAGTGTTCGGCGGTGCCCGCCGGCGCCGCCTCGCCGGTGAACCACAGATCCGCGCCGATCAGCGGCAGCAGCGTGCGCGCCGCCGGGCTGACGGTGTCGAGCTGCGCCTCGATGAAACTGTCGCGGGTATGGACCTCGCGCATGCTCATCAGCCGCAGCCAGCGCTGGATACGCTGGGTATCGCCCCAGAAATGGCTGACATGCAGCGGAAACGGCCGCGACAGCGGCTTGTTGTTGGTGTTGCCCAGGATGCCGCCGGTCGGATCCTCGAAGCGGGGATTGGCCGAATAGGGGAAATACCCCTGCCAGCGGTTTTCGGCCCGCCAGCCGGGACTTGGCATGCGGCCTTCGGTCTGGTGGGCGCCGTCGCGCCGGGGCATGCGCCCGATCATCTGCATGGCGATGCGCGACCGGTCGGCCAGCATCAGGTTCTGCGCCGGCCCGACATACTGCGCACCGGCGACGATCGCCTCGGCCACGCTCTGGGCGCGCATCAGCCGCATGGCCGCGGTCATCGTGGTGTCGCCCGGGTCCAGCAGCGTCCAGCGCAGGCTGGCGACATGGCCGGGCGGGGTGATTTCGGCGATGTTGAAATGATGGCCGGGCAACACCGGGCCGTTTTCCGACCAGCGCAGGGTCAGGGTGACGGGCTCGGCGCCCTTGATGCGCAGGATGCTGCGCCGGGTCTCGAACTCGGCCCAGCCGTCGGGGGTGCGGTAGCGGCCCGATGCCTCGGGGTCGAGCTGTTCGATGAACAGATCCTGATCATCCAGATAGGCGGTGGTCAGCCCCCATCCCAGCCGCGCGCCGCGCCCCGCGATCACCGCCGGCACACCGGGGATGGTGCCGCCGATCACGCCGCCCGAGGCCAGTTCCAGCCGCGCCAGATACCAGACAGACGGAGCCGTAAGGCCCAGATGCGGGTCGTTGGCCAGCAGCGTGCCGCCGGAAGTGGAGCGTTCGGGCGCCGCCGCAAAGGCGTTTGACGCGCCGGCCAGCGCCCGCGGCGGCACCGGAAACAGCGGCCCCTCGGCCGCGGCGCTGCGAATCGGCCCGGTGCCGGCAGGCCAGTCGTCGGGCGCGACTTCGGGAAACAGGCTGGCAAAGTCGGGAAGGGCGGCGATGCCGGCGCCGGGCGCATCGGGCAGGATATCGGCCAGACGCTCCGGCGGCAGCAGCAGCGAAAGGCGGGCGCGCAGCACCTCCTGTTCCAGATGCGCCGAAACCTGCAGCCCCTTGAGCTTGAGGATCGCCAGCGAATCGGCCGGCTGCCAGAGGTTCACCTCGCCCGGAAACAGGAAGAACTCGGGCGCCCCGCGGCCGCGCGCGCCTTCGTTGACCTGTTCGAGCCAGGCATTGACCCCGTTTGCATAGGCGCGCAATGCCGCCTGCGTCGCCGCGTCCTGCGCCGCCACATCGCGCACCGCCAGGCCATAGAGATCGAGCCGCCGCACCAGCTCGTCGGTGCGCAGGGTGGCCGGTCCGAACACTTCCGAAAGCCGGCCCTGCGCGGTGCGCCGCAACAGCATCATCTGCCACAGCCGGTCCTGGGCATGGGCAAAGCCGAGCCCGAAGAACACATCCTCGTCGCTGGCGCCAAAGATATGCGGCACATTGGCGGTGTTGCGCACGATCTCGACCGGCGCGGCAAGCCCCTGCACGCGATGCGTGGCATCATAATCAGGCAGCGACCGCGACAGGAAGGCATAGGCCAGCGCCAGGGTCAGCGCCCCCAGCGCCACGAGGCCGGCGAACAGGCGCAAGAGCCATCGCAATAGGACGATCATGCCGTGCCGCTATCCCTGCGTCTTGCCTGTCCGCCGGAACCCGGATGCGCCCGTCGGACAAATCCGCCTGTGCCGGCGGGAGCCCCGGGCGCTTGGCTCCGGGCCGGGTTCGGGTATAGGTAGGCGCGTCGAACCGGACATGCAATGCAGCAGGGAGTGGGGCCGATGGCGCAGGTGGCGTTTCTTGGGCTGGGGGTGATGGGGTTTCCCATGGCCGGACATCTGGCCGCGGCCGGGCATTCGGTGACGGTCTACAACCGCAGCGCCGCAAAGGCCGAGGCATGGGTGGCCCGGCACGGCGGGCAGCGCGCCGACACGCCGGCCGAAGCCGCGGCGGGCGCCCAGTTCGTTATGGCCTGCGTCGGCAACGACGATGATCTGCGCAGCGTCTGCCTGGGCGAAACCGGCGCCTTTGCGGGCATGGGGCGCGACACGGTGTTTGTCGATCACACCACCGTGTCGGCCAGGGTCACGCGCGAATTGCATGCCATTGCGGCACAGGGCGGAATTGCCTTTCTCGATGCGCCGGTATCGGGCGGGCAGGCCGGCGCCGAACAGGGCATCCTTTCGGTCATGTGCGGCGGCGAGGCCCGCATCCATGCCCGGGCCGAGCCGATCATCGATGCCTATGCGCGGGTCTGCCGGCTGCTGGGGCCATCGGGTTCCGGCCAGCTTGCCAAGATGATGAACCAGATCTGCATTGCGGGGCTGGTGCAGGGCCTGTCCGAGGCGCTGTCCTTCGGCGAAAGGGCCGGGCTTGACGGCCGCAAGGTGGTGGAGGTGATCAGCCAGGGCGCCGCCGGGTCGTGGCAGATGGCGAGCCGGCACGCCACCATGCTGGATGACCATTTCGATTT
>SKWP01000073.1 GCA_007128865.1 Paracoccaceae bacterium | reverse complement strand
TGATGATTTTCGGGCTGGTCGCGGCCTCCACCATCGGCAGTGCGCGCCCGGCCAAGGGCTTTGCGATGATCGCGCTGGGGCTGCTGCTGGGCACCATCGGGACGGATGTGAATTCGGGCGCGCAGCGCTTCACCTTCGGCCGCACCGAACTGCTGGACGGGCTCAATCTGGTGGCGCTGGCAATGGGCCTCTTTGGCGTGGCCGAGGTGATCGCCAATATCCGCAACCCCGAACGGCAGAAGGCCGCAGATCGCGTGCCCCTGCGCAGCCTGTTGCCCGGCCGCGACGACCTGCGCCGGCTGCCGCTGCCGATCCTGCGCGGGGGTGCGCTGGGCAGCTTCTTCGGGGCCTTGCCCGGCACCGGCTCCACCCTGTCGGCGTTTCTGGCCTACGCGACCGAACGCCGGCTTGCGCGCCAGCCCGAGCGCTTTGGCAAGGGCGCGGTCGAAGGTGTCGCCGGCCCCGAGGCGGGCAACAACGCCGCGTCCATCACCGCGTTCGCGCCGACCCTGACGCTGGGCATTCCGGGCGATCCGATCATGGCGCTGATGCTGGGCGCGCTGATCATCCATGGCATCCAGCCCGGCCCGATGATGCTCGAGGCCCGGCCCGAGATGTTCTGGGGGCTGGTTGCCAGCTTTGGAATCGGCAACCTGCTGCTGATCCTGCTGAACCTGCCGCTGATCGGCCTGTGGGTGGCGATGCTGCGCATCCCGTTCAATTACCTCTATCCCGCGATCCTCGTCTTCCTGTGCCTGGGCGTGCTGTCGGTGCGGGGCCTGAGCTTTGATATCCTCTTGGTCGCCGGGATCGGTCTGGCCGGGTATCTGCTGGCGCTGGCCCGGTTCAGCCCGGCGCTGCTGTTGCTGGGCTATGTGCTGGGCCCGCTGATCGAGACCAACCTGCGCCGGGCATTCCTGATTGCGCGCGGTGATCCGATGGTGTTCCTGCAGCGCCCGATTTCCGCAGCCTTCGTGCTTGCGATCATGGTCCTGCTCCTGCTGACGCTTTGGCGGGTCTGGCGCAGGTCGGGCAGGGGCAGATCGGCTGCGGATCGCTCGAGCTGATGTGGGCCGGGTGACGCATGTTGCCCGATGCCGGCCCCGAGCCCGGAGCGGGCGGTAGCCGGGGCACGGACAGAAGGCGGTGCCCGACCGCCGGGTGGGGCGGTCGGGCGCGGCCCGGCGGCGCTGCGCGCCTTGATTCCGGGCCAGGGGTGCGGCGTTCGCTTCGTCCGCAACGCGGCCCTGCTGTTGCCGAAAGACGCCGGGCTGGTGCTCTGCTCCGGGATCAGCGCCCTGCCGCTGTCGAGGCCGGTGCCGACGGATGCCCAGACGTCCGACGTCGCGGATATCGGCGAGGCAAGGCCTTGTCCTTCGAAGGCCGATACCGTCGGGCCGGGCGGATCCGGTCTCCTGCTGCGGATCAGGCCTTGCCGCCGGACCGTGCGCGCAGCTGCGCGATCGTCATGCGCGGTGTGATGGCTTCCGGGTCCACGCGGCATTCGATCAGCGCCGGTCCTTCAGCTGCAAGGGCACTGTCGAGCGTTTCGGCGATGTCAGCGGTCCGCTCCAGCCGCCGGGCATGAAAGCCGAAGGCCGCGGCCATGGCGGCGAAATCGGGGTTGGTGAGCCCCGTGGCCTCGACCCGGCCGGGGTATTCGCGTTCCTGGTGCATGCGGATCGTGCCCAGCATGCCGTTGTTGATGACCACCACCAGCGGGTCGAGCCCGTAGTGGCGGATGGTGGCCATCTCCTGCCCGTTCATCAGGAAACAGCCATCGCCGGCAAAGGCCACCACCCGGCGTTTCGGATGTACGAGCTTTGCCGCCACCGCCGCCGGCAGGCCGTATCCCATCGCGCCGCTGGTCGGGGCCAGCTGGGTGCGATAGGTCGAGAACTGCCAGAACTTGTGGATCCATGCCGTGTAATTGCCGGCTCCGTTGGTCAGGATCGCATCCGCAGGCAGCCTGTCGCGCAGCGCCGCCATGAACACGCCCAGGTCGAGCCCGCCCGGCTGCGCCGGCGGTGCCAGCAGCCGCTCATAATCCGCGCGCGCGGCGGCGCACCATTCGGCGCGGGCGCGCGAGGGCGCGGCCATCGATGACAGGCCGGCCAGCGCGGTGACGAACAGTTCTGCATGGGCCTGGATCGGAAGGTCGGGGCGGAAGACGCGCCCCAGTTCGCCGCCATCGGGGTGCACATGCACCAGCTTCTGTGCGGCGCGGGGTGGGGTGGGGGCGGTGTAGCCCTGTGTCGTCATGTCGCCCAGCCGCGCGCCGATCACCAGCAGAAGATCCGCGTCGCGGACACGGCCGACCACATCCGGATTGGCCGCGATGCCGAGATCGCCCACATAAAGCGGGTGGCGGTTGTCCATGTAATCCTGACACCGCAACGAGCTTACCACAGGGACATGATGCGCCGATGCAAAGGTGGCCAGCGCGGCCGACGCGGCGCGGCTCCAGCCCGGGCCACCGGCGATGACCAGCGGCCTTTCGGCCTGCGCCAGAAGGCTGGCCAGCCGGTCCATCGCGCTTGCGTCCGGGGCAGGGCGGGCGATGATCGCCGCCGGCAAGTCCTCGACCGCGGCCGCCTCGAGCAGGATGTCTTCGGGCAGGGCCAGCACCACCGGGCCGGGGCGCCCCGACTGGGCCAGATGGAAGGCATGGCTCAGGTGTTCGGGCAGGCGCGCGGCACTTTCCACCTCGCAGACCCATTTGGCCATCGGCGCGAACATGTGGCGGAATTCGACCTCCTGAAAGGCTTCGCGCTCGCGATGGTCGCGCGGCACCTGGCCGATCAGCAGCACCATCGGTGTCGAATCCTGAAAGGCGGTGTGAACGCCGATGCTGGCATTGCAGGCCCCCGGCCCGCGCGTGACCAGACAAACGCCCGGCTTTCCGGTCAGCTTGCCATGGGCGTCGGCCATGAACGCCGCGCCGCCTTCCTGACGGCAGGTGACAAACCGCAGCCTGTCGGACCGTGCGTGGATTGCGTCCAGTACCGCCAGAAAGCTTTCGCCCGGTACACCATAGACCGTATCCACGCCCTGTGCGATGAGCCCGTCGGCCAGGATTTCGCCGCCGCTGCGGGGGGATATGCCCTGGCTCTTGCTGGTCGCTGTCATTTCTGCACCCTCTTCTCGAATTCCAGTCTGTAGGCCGCAGGACGCGGCATCGCGGCGGCCCTTTCGTCCCAGGGCCGATAGCTGCTTTTCCCGGCCAGACCAACCGGCAGGACCATCAGGCGCACGAACGCCGCCGGCCCCTCCGGGCCGACCCGTCCGATCACGCATTCGCCCGGCCCTCGCTCGAGCCAGCAGTCGCCGGGGTCAAGCCGGAACTGCCGGTCACCCACCGTTGCAGCGATGCCGCCCCCGATCAGAACCCGAAGCCCGCACCCTGCATGGGTGTGCGGGGGCGTCACGGCGCCGGCGTGCAGATCGACCCGCTCCATGCGCAGGATGGTGGCATGGGAAGGATCCTCGGCGTTGCCCGGTTCTGCGTGAACCGCATGCGACAGGCACGGGGCAAGCCCCGGTGGTTCGGGAAATGCTGCCTCGCCCGCAAAGCGCCACTGCCAGAGCCAGAACCGTGTCCTGTCCGTCAGGGGGGCGAGCGTGACCGCAGCGCGGCCGATGGCATGCCCGGTATCGGCCGCCAGCCGCAAGTGCGCGGTGCCTTCTGCCGACAGTGCGGCTGCGCCACGTTCCAGATAGATCGCGCGCCAGGCCCCGGCGGGCAAGGATACCGGCGTCTCGCCGCCGCGCAGCAGCTGGATCTGACCTTCAGGAATGGCGGCATCCCCCCTTGTCGTGCCAGGATTTCACGGAAGGGTCATTTCCGACCCAAATCCGTTTCCATCCCGTACATTCTGTGGTTTGGTACCCGCGTGTCATGGCCCGGGGGCGGTCTGTGCAACCCTGTGGTGGGTCTGTCGTGGTCCGACCCGGCAACCGCCGCGCATGTCGGCCTGGCGCTTGAACGCAAACGGATGGATGACCGGAACAACACCGATGAAGCACAGCATGCCTGCAACGCCCCTGGTGCCGAACGTCCGCGAAAAGGCTGCGATGGATCACCGGGCGATCCATGGCGACATCGTCCGCGCGATCCGCGACGGAAGCATGCCGGTGGGCGCGCGGCTGCCGACCGAGCGCGAGTTGTCCTGCCGCTACGGTGCCGCGCGCAATACCGTTCGCAAGGCGATGCAGGTTCTGGTGGGCGAAGGGCTGGTGACCCGGCAGGTCGGACGCGGCAGCTTCGTGGCCGGAAAGCCGGACGAAGCCGCAAGCAGGCCCGACGTTCCGACCCTGGCCGAAATCCTCGAGGCGCGCCTGCTTTTCGAGCCCGATATCGCGCCCCTGGCCATCGAGCGGGCCGGCCCCGATGATTTCGCCGAGATGGAACGCTGTCTGGAAGGCATCCGCGATGCCCTTGACTGGGCGCAGTACAAGGAACGGAAATACGCCCTGCATCTGGCGATCATCCGTGCGACGCGAAACCGTTTCCTTATCCAGATTTTCGAGGCCGTGATCGCCGCGCGCCGGCTGGATGGATGGGGGCATCGCGGGCAGGCCGCGCAGGTGCCGCCGGCGGTGCGCACGGCAGCGCTGAGGGCCAATGGCGAAATCGTCGAGGCCCTGCGTGCCGGCGACGCCGAACGTGCGCGCTTGGCGATGCAGGATTACCTCACCCGAACGCTGGCCTCGCTCAACGGGTTCTGAGTGGCCGGGGATTCGGGCCGGTTGCCGGCGATGCCGCAAGGGGTGCAGGGCGGTCACCTCACCTGTCCATTCGCTTTTGCAGCCCGCGGCCGATCAATGTCACCGCCAGCGCCGCGACAAGAATGAAAAGCCCCGGAAACAGCGAAATCCACGGTGCGAACAGGATGTAATTCTTGCCCTGTTCGAGGATTGCGCCCCAGTCCGGGGTCGGCGGCTGCACGCCGAGTCCGAGAAAGCCCAGCGCCGCCTGGATCTGCAGGACCAGCGGAAACAGGATCATGTACTGGACCAGGATCAGCGGCAGCACATTGCGCATGACATGCCCGAACAGGATCGCGCGTTCGGTCAGCCCGACCGAGCGGGCGGCCTCGACATAGGTGCGCCCTGATTCCGAAATGGCGCCGGAACGGGCGATGCGGAAGAACACCGGGATGTAGACGACCGACAGGGCAATCACCAGGTTGGTGATGCTCGGGCCCAGTACGCCGCTGATCACAACGCCCAGCACGATCGGCGGGAACGAAAGGATCACGTCGACGGCGCGGCCTGCGATCATGTCGGTTGCACGGCCGGCAAATCCCGCGATCAGCCCGAAGAACCCGCCGACAAGCGCCGAGATGAGCATCGAGCCGGCAACGATCGACAGCGTCACGCGGGTGCCGTGGATGGTGCGGGCAAAGATGTCGCGGCCGACCTCGTCGGTGCCGAACCAGTGCTCGGCGCCCGGCGCCCGGAGGGCAGAGCCGGTGTCGATGGCGGTTGGCGATTTCGCCGTGAACAGCTGCGGAAACGCGGCTATCAGCAGGATCAGGCCGAAGAGGACGAGCCCCAGCGCAAACGAGGGCTCGCGCCGCACGAAGCGGCGGAGCTGGGTGGCAAGGCCGGGCGTGCCCGCTGTTGCGGCGGCGGTATTGCCGGAAGCTGCGGCCGGTGCCGACATTGCCTGACTCCTTTCGCGTTCAGCCACCGACCCGCACCCTCGGGTCGATCACATGGTAGAGCATGTCCACCAGCAGGTTCACCAGCAGTGCGGTGAACACCACCAGAAGCAGCGCGCCCTGGACCACCGGATAATCGCGGGTCTCGATTGCCGAGATCAGCAGCCTGCCAAGACCGGGCAGGGCGAACAGCGTTTCGATCACCACCGTTCCGCCCAGAATCTGGATCAGGATCAGGCCCATGAAGGTGACCAGCGGGATCATGATGTTGCGCAGGATGTGCTTGAAGAACACCACCCGCATCGGCAGCCCCTTGGCGACCGCGGTGCGCACGTAATCCTGTGAAAAGGCGCTGACCACGCATTGGCGGGTGAACTGGCTGTAGGCCGCTGCCTGCAATACACCCAGCGACAGCAGCGGCAGCAGCATGATTTCGAGGTTCTGGCCGAGATCGCGCCCGGGGGTTCTGTAGATCAGCGGTGGCGACCAGGCAAAGGTCTGTGACACCACCACCAGAAGCATCAGGCCCAGCCAGAACACCGGCGCCGACAGACCCAGGATGTTGAAGCCCTGTATCAGGCTGTCGATCCGGCGGCCTTCGTACAGGCCGGCGACAAGCCCCAGCGGGACACCGATGACGGTTGCGAATACCAGCGTCATCAGACCCAGTTGCAGGGTCACCATGAAGGCGTTGACGACCATTTGTGCAACCGGACGGCCACGTACCCAGCTTTCGCCCAGGTCGCCCTGCAGCACCCCCCAGAGCCAGCTCAGGTACTGCTGCCACAAGGGTTGATCGAGCCCGAAGAACCGCCGCAGCGATTCCTCGGCGGCCGATCCGCGCGCGCCGCTTTGGCCCAGCATCTGGGCGACCACGTCGCCCGGGACAGCCCGCACCAGCAGGAATACCGCCATGCTGGACAGGATTGCTGTGACCACCGAAGCAGCCAGGCGTTTGACGAGATAGGCGCCCATCACGGTTCCCTTGCCATGGTCGCGCCGGAAACCGGCGCGACCAGTCTTTTCGCGGCACGGGCGGGGTTGCCCGCATTCATGCGGCGATTATTCGACCTGCGTCTTGACCAGGCCGAAATGCCAGCCGGTGGGGTGCTGCCAGAAGTTGTGGACCCGGTTGCTGGTGACCGTCACATGATCGGCGCTGAACAGCATGATGGTCGGCACGCTTCGGGCCAGCTCCTTCTGGAAGTCGCGGTAGATGGCCCGGCGGGCTTCGGGGTCGCTTTCCTGCTGGCCCTGGCGCAGCAGTTCCGACGCTACGTCGTTGTTCCAGTTGCGGAAATCGGCGCCCTGCGGCTGCTGGTGGAAATGGCGGAAGAACAGCAGGTTCGGGTCAGGCTGCGTGGCCCAGTCGTTGAAGGTGAAGCCCATGTTGCGGCTGCGGAAATTGTCGATCCAGACGCCCAGATCGACGCGGCGAATTTCGAGGTTCACGCCGATCTCGGCCAGTTGCTCGCGCAGGGTCACCGCCGCCGGGTCCATCCAGTCATAGCCGATGATGGTGGTCAGGGTCAGGTCAACGCCGCTGCCGTGGCCGGCTTCTTCCAGCAGGGCGCGGGCGCGTTCGCGGTCCGGGCCCTGGAAGTCCAGCTCGTCCCGCGGGACGCCCCAGCTTTCCTGCATTCCGGCCACGATGGTGTGGATCACGGTTCCATAGCCGCCGATTGCGGCCTGAAGGATTTCCTCCTTGTCGACCGCCAGCGAAATGGCCTGCCGCACCCTTTCATCGCTCAGGGCGCCATAGTTCGAATCGAGATCCAGCGCCTTCTGTTCCAGCGCCGGCCAGCGCTGCACGGTGATGTTCGGCATGCCCTCGATCTGCTCGGCATCCTGCGGCCGGCCAAGGCGTGCCACATCCACCCGGTTGTTCTGCAGCGCGACCAGCAGCGCGGCGTTGTTGGGCAGGTAGAGATAGGTGATCTCGTCCAGATACGGCAGGCCGGGTTGCCAGTAGTCCGCAAAACGCTCCAGTTCCAGAAAGCTGTTGGGCTGGTATTCGCGGATCATGAACGGGCCGGTGCCGACGCTGCGGTCGTTCATTGCCGCGCGCGAGCCGTCGGCATCGAAGGTGCCGGCGGGAACCACGGCGCCGTACTTGTTGCCCAGCGCCATCGGCAGCGAGGCATTGGGAGAGGTCAGCACGAATTCGACGGTCAGATCGTCGATGACGCGGATCTCGTCGATCATGTTGAAGTCACCGGCACCGGGCGAGCCGTTGTCGGGATCGCGGATGTAGTCGTAGGAGTATTTGACATCCGCGGCGGTCATTTCTCCGCCGGTGTGGAAACGCACGCCGTCGCGCAGGTGGAAGGTATAGACAAGCCCGTCGTCCGAAACCTCGAAGTCCCGCGCCAGCAACGGGATCGGCCCGTCTTCGCCCTCGTAGAACAGCCCCTGATAGATCAGCGTGGTCACCCGGATGCGTGCATCTGCCCCCTGGTGGAAGGGGTCGAGCGCCGGCGGCTCGACCAGCGAGCCATAGGTCAGCGACCCGCCGCTGCGTACGGCATCGGGTTCTGGCCCGTACAGCAGCGGGCTTATGTCGGCGGTGGCAGCGCCGGCAAGCGCGGTTGCCGATCCGGCCAGGGCGGCACCCAGCCACAGGCGCCGCAAGGTGGAAATACCTGACAGTCCGTTCATCCTTCTTCTCCCTTTATGCCCGGAGCCGTTGTCGGGACCCTTCGCGCGCCGGCAGGACCGGGTTCTGCCTGCTTTCCGGCGCCGGCCGCGGGCGGCGGCAGGGCCGGGTGCGAAGGAATGATCGCAGTCATTTCCCGGCCCCGCCGCAAGCGGTGGCCAGGAAGGTTTCGGCAAAGGCGCGCGTGCGGGCCAGCGCCGCCGTGACAATCGCTTCGCCAGCCTCGGGGCTGGCCAGCCGGGCATCGCCGAAGACACCGTTGCGGGTCTGTTCGTGAAACGGCACCGGCACGGTCAGAAAGAATGGCTGGTTGTTGAAGGCATGATCCAGCGTCACCGGCAGCATGTCGCCGGCCTCCAGGCTGTCGCCGCGCACCATGTCGGGGGCCAGGGCCATCAGCACGCTGGTCTCGATCTCGCAGGCGTGGCCATAGCGTTCGGTTCGGGCATGTTTGCGGACCACGTCTCCGGCCTGCTGGAACCAGAACGCCACCGCCGCCTGCATGCCAAGATCGTAGCGGATCTTCGTCGCGGCCACGTTCAGTACCGCCGAATTGCCGTTGTGGCCATTCATGAACAGCACATGCTCGATGCCCTGCTGTTTCAGCGACCGCGCAATATCCATGCACACGGCGGTGAAGGTTTCGGGCGAAAAGCTCAGCGTTCCGGGAAAGCCGGTGTGGTGATAGGAAAGCCCCAGCGGCACCGGCGGCAGCACCACGGCAGCCGGGTGCATCAGGGCGGCCAGCCGCTGCGACAGCCGATGCGCGATCACATAGTCGGTTCCGAGCGCGAGGTTCGGGCCGTGCTGTTCGGTGGCACCCACGGGCACCAGCGCCAGGCGGATCGTTGCGCGCGCCGCGGCGAATTCGCGCGAGGTCATATCCGATAGCTCGAACCATTCTGACATGCTTTTTCTCCCGTTCAGGCGCGGACGGCCGCGATCAGTTCGATCTCCACCGGCGCGTTGCGCGGCAGCTCGGCCACGCCTACGGCCGAACGCGCATGCCGGCCGGCGTCGCCCATCGCCTCGAACAGCAGGAAGGACGCCGCATCCAGCACCTTGGGCTGTGCGTTGAATCCCGGCGCGGACGCGATGAAGCCGGTTACCTTCAGGATCCGTTCGATCCGGTCGCTGCCGCCCAGCGTTTCCACAAGGCAGGCAAGCCCCTGAAGGATGCAGATGCGGGCGGCCTCTTCGGCCTGTTCGATGCTGACCTCGGCGCCGACCTTGCCGAAGATGCGCACCTCGCCGTCCACCTTCGGCAACTGGCCGGCGACATAGGCAACCCCGGCGTGCACGGTGACGGGCACATACTGGAAGGCGGGCCGGGCGGCTTCGGGCAGGCTGTAGCCCATCGCCTGCAATCGGGCTTCGAGGCTCATGGTTCCTCCAGATGTCGCAGATAGTCCCGCGCCGAAGCTTCGGCGTCGAAACGGGGGGAAAAGCCGGTGTCGCGGGCGAACCGCGCCGCGCTGACCAGCGGATAGACGACCGGCGGCGACAGTTCCTCGAAGTCGGCGGCAAACCCGGGCACCAGCCGGTTCAGCAGCACACAAAGCTCCGGAAAGGTGATGGTGAAACCGTTCACGGTATAGCGCCCGGCCAGCGGTCCGGGATGGTCGCACAATGCCGCAAAGGCCGCGCCGGCGTCGGGTGCGTACATCAGGTCCACCGGGGCTGATGGCCCCTTCAGCAGGTGTCGCCCGCCCGGACGTGCCGCCGCGAACAGATCAAGCAGCGCTGCCGCCGCGCCCCGGTACCACAGCCCCGGCCCGAACACGAGCGGCAGGCGCACCGCGACCGCCTCGGTGCCGTGGCGGTCGCGTTCGTGATCCGACAGCAGCTCGGCCATCGCCTTGGTCAGGCCATAGGTGAGCTGGGGCCGGAACGGCGCGTCTTCGTCAAGCGGCTGATCGGGGTACAGCGCCGACGGCCCGTAAACCGTGGTCGACGAGGCCCAGATCACCCGGCGGATACCGGCGGCGCGCGCGGCCTCGAAGCAGCGCCGCAGCCCCAGCACGTTTATGTCAAAGGCACGTTCGGCGTCGGCCTCGCCGGCCTGCGCCAGCCCCGCGCTGCCGGAAACGAACGCCGCCAGGCTTACCATCACCGAGGCCCCGCTGGCCTTCACCGCCGCAGAAAGCGCCGGACCGTCGGCAATGCTGCCGGGAATATCGGAGACTGCCTCGCCCAGCCCGGCAAGCCGGTTCTCGGTCATCGGCGGCCCATAGGCGCAGACATGCCAGCCGGCGGTCACCAGCGCGCGGGTCACATGGGCCCCGACAAACCCGCGCGCACCGATGACAAAGGCCGTCCGCGTGCTCATGATGCTGCCCCTGTGGTGATGTCGTCGCGGATGCAGGCCGACCACTGGCCCGGTGCGATCTGCCGCATGGGCGGCACCGCGGCGGCGCATTCCGGCAGGGCATGGCGGCAGCGGGTGCGAAACACGCAGCCGGACGGAGGGTTGGAGGGGCTGGGTATTTCGCCCTTCAGCACGATCCTGTCGGGGCGGCTGCGCCGGCTCGGGATCGCCGAAAGCAGGGCGTTGGTGTAGGGGTGATGCGGCCGGGCAAAGATGCGACGGGTGTCGCCCGTTTCCATGGTGCGTCCGAGGTACATCACCATCACCCGTTCGGCGACGACTTCCACCACCGAAAGGTCGTGGCTGATGAACAGGGTCGCCAGCGCGAAATCGCGCCGCAGTTCCTGCAGCAGTTCGATGACTTCGGCCTGGATCGACACATCGAGCGCCGAAACCGGTTCGTCTGCGACCAGAAACCGCGGGCCGACCGCAAGTGCCCTCGCAATGGCGATGCGCTGGCGCTGACCGCCCGAGAATGCCTTCGGATAGCGGCTTGCGTGGTCGGGGCTCATGCCGACCCGGCCGAGGATGCCTGCCACCCGGTCGTCGAGTTCCGATGGTTCGCAGACACGATGCAGGCGCATCGCCTCGCGGATCGAGGCGCCGACGGTCATGCGCGGGTTAAGGCTGGCAAAGGGATCCTGAAAGATCATCTGCATGTGTCGCCGGAAGGCCCGCAACGCGCCCGGTGACAGCGACGCCACATCGGTGCCGTCAAAGGCAATCTGCCCGGCGGTCGGGTCCAGAAGTCGCAGGATCACCCGCCCCAGCGT
Organism: Paracoccaceae bacterium; assembly: GCA_007128865.1. Lineage (GTDB taxonomy): Bacteria > Pseudomonadota > Alphaproteobacteria > Rhodobacterales > Rhodobacteraceae > Rhodobaculum. The sequence continues at coordinate 1,466 of SKWP01000073.1, read as the reverse complement.
CGATTTTCCCGATCCCGATTCGCCCACGACGCCCAGGCATTCGCCCTGCGCGATCTCCAGGTCGATGCCTTCCACCGCGCGGACATGACCCACTGTGCGCGACAGCAGCCCGCGGGTGATGGGGAAATGCTTGCTCACCCCGGTTGCCCGCAGCAGCGGTGCGGCGGTCGCCGTGGGGATGGGCGCGGCGGCAGTCATGCGATTTCGCGCCAGCGCAGGCAGCGCGTCATGTGGCCGGCCCCGCTGTCCTGCAGCCCGGGCTCACCCTTGCGGCAGATATCGGCGACATGCGGACAGCGTGGATGGAACCGGCAGCCTTCGGGCGGTGCCAGCGGATTGGCGATCTTTCCCGCAATCGGCCGCACGGTGGCGCGGCCGGTTTCGGGGTCGCGTTCGGGGATGCATTGCAGCAGGGCGCGGGTATAGGGGTGACGGGGATTGTCCAGCAACACCGAAACCGGCCCTTCCTCGACCACCTGGCCGCAGTACATCACCGCCACGCGGTCGGCGATCTCGGCCACCAGATTCAGGTCATGGGTGACGAAGATCATCGCCATCCGCGACCGCCGCTGCAGGTCGCGCAGCAGCTCCATGATCTGTGCCTGAATGGTGACGTCGAGCGCGGTTGTCGGTTCGTCGGCGATCAGCAGCCGCGGGTCGCAGGCCAGCGCCATGGCGATCATCACCCGCTGGCGCATCCCGCCCGACAGCTGATGCGGGTATTCGTCGGCACGCCGGGCCGGGTCGGCGATGCCGACCAGTTCCAGCAACTCTGTCGCCCGTGTCCGGGCAGCACCGCGCGACATCTGGCGATGCAGGCGCAGCCCTTCGGCAATCTGTTCGCCCACCGGAAACACCGGGTTCAGCGATGACATCGGATCCTGAAAGATCATCGCGATCTCGCTGCCCCGGATGCGCCGCATCTCGGCCTCGGGAAGGGTCAGCAGATCAACCGTGCGGCCGTCCTTGCGGGCAAAATGCACCGAGCCGGCGACGATGCGGGCAGGGCTGCGCATCAGCAGCCGCATCACGGTCAGCCCGGTCACCGATTTTCCCGATCCGGATTCGCCGACCACGGCAAGGGTTTCGCCCTCGGCCAGGCTCAGCGACACGCCGTTTACCGCGCGCAGGACCCGATCCTCGTCGATGTCGAACCATGTGCAGAGGTTGTCGATCCGAAGGATCGGTGTTCCGGCCGGATGGGGCGGTGGCGTGGCGGTCACGGTTTCCGGCATGGCCATTTCCCCCGTATCCCGTCGTCAGCCAGCAAAGGCCTGCAGCGCGGCATCGTCCAGGTCGATGCCGAGCCCCGGGCCATGGGGCAGGGCGATTTCGCCATCCTTCGGGCGCAAGGGCTGCTTCAGGATTGCATCGCGCAACGGGTTCTCGCCCAGGTCGTATTCCACCAGGACCGGGGCAGGGATGTTGTCGCTGTGCGGGTAGACCCCGAGCGCGGCGACGAAATG
>SKWP01000196.1 GCA_007128865.1 Paracoccaceae bacterium | reverse complement strand
GCGTCCTGCACCAGAATGCGTGCGGCGGTAAAGGCCGAGGACCACATCAGCGCAAAGGCAAGGCCGATGGCAATGGCGCGGGCGTCCAAACGGGCCTCCTGGCAGCGTGGGGGATGCTAGGGGTCGGCACGAAAAAGGGCCGCCGCAGGGGCGACCCGTTCGCTCCGGCACGAGGCCGGGCGGGGCGTCAGCCGTTGACGCTGTCCTTGAGCGCCTTGGCGATGGTGACCTTGACCGTCTTGTCTGCCGGCTTCGAGATCTGTTCGCCGGTGGCCGGGTTGCGCACCATGCGCTCCGGGCGTGCGCGGCAGAAGACCTTGCCGATCGCGGGCAGCGTCACGGCGCCGCCTGCACCAACCTCGCGGGTCACGATGGCAGCAATACCATCCAGGGCCGCGGCGGCGGTCTTCTTGTCGGCACCCATCTCTTCGGCAAGTGCGGCGACGAGCTGGGTCTTGGTCATCGGTTTGGACATTCGTTTGCTCCTCGTATCCTGTCGCGCCCCGGTTGTTGCCAGGGTCGCCCGGTGCGCATGTAGCCCCAACTTCACCCGCGACACAATCGCCTGCATACCGATATATCGCACGCCAAGGCGGAAAATCGCACTTCTGCACTCAGAGGAACGCAGTTTCGTCAAACGAGCGCAGCTTGCGGCTGTGGATCCGCTCCAGCGGCATGTCGCGCAGCCTTTCCATCGCTCGTATCCCCACAAGCAGGTGATTTGCAACCTGGCTGCGATAGAATTCGGTCGCCATGCCGGGCAGCTTCAGTTCGCCGTGCAGGGGTTTGTCGGATACGCACAGAAGCGTCCCGTAAGGCACCCGAAAGCGGAAGCCGTTTGCGGCGATGGTGGCGCTTTCCATGTCCAGCGCGATGGCGCGCGACTGGCTCAGGCGGTGGCGCGGTCCGGACTGGTCGCGCAACTCCCAGTTGCGGTCATCGATGGTGGCAACGGTGCCGGTCCGCATGATCTTCTTGAGTTCGAACCCTTCCAGCCGCGTCACCTCGGCGACAGCCTCCTGCAGCGCAATCTGGATTTCCGCCAGGGCCGGTATCGGGATCCACACCGGAAGGTCGGCGTCAAGCACACCGTCCTCGCGCAGATAGGCATGCGCCAGAACGAAATCCCCCAGCGACTGGGAATTGCGCAACCCCGCGCAGTGGCCGACCATCAGCCAGGCATGCGGGCGCAGCACTGCGATGTGGTCTGTCGCCGTCTTGGCATTCGACGGGCCGACGCCGATGTTGACCAGGGTGATGCCCTGCCCCGCCGCCCGCTTGAGGTGATAGGCCGGCATCTGCGGCATCCGCGGCAGGCCCGGAAGCGGTGTCTCGGCATCGGTGATGACGCCGTTTCCGGGCGCCACAAAGGCGGTGTAGCCCGATGCAGGATCGGCGAGCGCACGCCGGGCGAAGGCCTCGAACTCGTCTACATAGAACTGGTAGTTGGTGAACAGAACATAGTTCTGGAAATGCTCGGGCGACGTCGCCGTGTAATGGCTGAGCCGGGCCAGCGAATAATCCACCCGCTGGGCGGTGAACGGGGCAAGGGGGCGCACGCCGTCGGGATCGCGCGGGGTGTAGCCGTTCACGATGTCGTCGTTGGTGGTCGCCAGATCGGGCACGTCGAACACGTCGCGCAACTGGAAATCCAGCACCCCTTCCTGCGGCACCGTCAGGTCAGGCCGGCCCGCCAGCGCGAAATGCAACGGGATCGGCACCGCCGAAAGCCCCACGGTGACCGGCACGCCATGATTGCGCATCAGCAGCGCGATCTGTTCGCGCAGGTAGTTCGCAAACAGATCCGGGCGCGTGACGGTGGCCGCATAGACGCCGGGTTCGGGCACATGGCCAAAGGCAAGCCGGCTGTCGGCCTTGGCAAAGCTCGAAACCGAAATCCGCACCTCGGGGTAATGGGCGCGAAACCGCGCCGCGGGGCGTTGCGCGTGAAGGGTTCCGGCAAAGCCTTCGGCAAGAAAGGCGGTCGCCTGATCGTAAAGGGCGCGCAGCCGCTCCACGGCGGCCTGCGCGTTGTCAAAGGCTTCGGGTACCGGGGCATCCGGGGTCAGAACCGGCAGACCTCCGTCGGTGGCATTCACGCTTCGGCCTCCACGATCAGATCGGTCAGCGCGAATTGCGTGACATCGACAAGCCCGAGGTCGGAAATCCGCAACGCCGGGATCACCACCAGCGCCAGCAGCGAATGCTGCATGAAGGCGTTGTTGAGCCGGCAGCCGCAGGCCGCCATGGCCTCCATCAGCTCTTGCGCCTGCGCCGCGACCTCGGCCGCCGGACGATCCGACATCAGCCCGGCAATGGGCAGCCGGACTTCGGCCAGCGGGCGCCCCTCGCGCCACAGGCTGACACCGCCGCCGATGGCCGCAAGGCGATTGACGGCGCGGGCCATGTCATCGCGGCTGGTGCCGACCGCGATGATGTGGTGACTGTCATGCGCCACGGTCGACGCCATACCCATCGGCGCCGTATAGCCGAAGCCCGAGACAAAGCCGTTGACGACCCCGCCGGTCGCGCGATGGCGTTCAACCAGCGCCAGATGCGCGATATCGCGGGCGGGATCGGCGGCGATGATGCCGGATTCGGCCTTCAGCCGCGCCGTCAGCGCCCGCGTGGGTGCCTGGTTCTCGACCACGCCGATGACGCGAACGGTCACCGCGTCGGTGCCGGCCGGTGACTTTGCGGCAAAATCCCCCGGCACCAGCTGGCGCTTGAGCCGGACGGTCCGGCGCACCGGTTCGGGCCAGTGCAGATGCGGGCATTCGGCCAGCAGCCTTGCGTCGCGGGCCACCGTCGCGCCGCGGGCGATGACCTCGTCGATCGGTAGGGCGCGCAGGTCTGCCGTCAGGATGCAGTCGGCCCGCCGCCCCGGCGCGATGGCGCCAAGCTCGCGTTCCAGCCCGAAATGGGTGGCGGTGTTGATCGTGCACATCTGCAAGGCCACCAGCGGGTCGGCGCCGCAGTCGATGGCGTGGCGCAGCGCCCGGTTCATGTGCCCGTCATGAACAAGCGTGCCGGAATGGCAGTCGTCGGTGCAGATGATCATGTTGCGCGGGTCAAGCCCGCGCTCGGTCACCGCGGTGATCTGGGACTTGATGTCGTACCAGGCGCTGCCCAGCCGGATCATCGCGCGCATGCCCTGGCGCATGCGGGCCACGGCATCGTCCTCGCGGGTGCCTTCGTGGTCGTCGGCCGGGCCGCCGGCGGCATAGGCGTGAAAGCTCCAGCCCAGGTCCGGGCTGGCATAGTGGCCGCCCACGGTCTTGCCGGCGCGCTGGGTGGCGGCAATCTCGGCCAGCATCTTCGCGTCACCCGCCACCACACCGGGAAAGTTCATCATCTCGCCCAGCCCGATGATCCCCGGCCAGCCCATCGCCTCGGCCACGTCCTCGGGGCCGATCTCGTGGCCGGTCGTCTCCAGCCCGGGGGCAGAAGGCGCGCAGGACGGCATCTGCATGAAGATGTTGACCGGTTGCAGCAGCGCCTCGTCATGCATCAGCCGCACGCCTTCCAGCCCCAGCACATTGGCGATCTCGTGCGGGTCGGC
>SKWP01000396.1 GCA_007128865.1 Paracoccaceae bacterium | reverse complement strand
GCTCACCCGACAGTGCCGCGACCGTCTATGACGGCTACAAGCTGACCAAGCAGGGCAAGGGCCGCAAGGCCATCCTGACCGCACTTTATGCATCGGTCACGGCCGACACGCTCAGCGACGTGATCGTGATCCTGATCGCGCCGACCATTGCCCTGATGGCGCTGCAGTTCGGCCCAACCGAACGGCTGTGGCTCATGGTGGTGGCCATCACGCTTCTGGGGGCGCTCAGCGGCCGGCATCTGGCCAAGGGCATGCTCAGTGCCGGGATCGGCCTGTTTCTGGGCACCATCGGGACCGATCCGGTCAGCAACGTCGCCCGCAACACCTTTGGCCAGCTGTGGTTGCGCGACGGCATCCATCTTGTGCCGCTGGTGATCGGCATATTCGCGATGAGCCAGATGCTGGAGCAGGGGCTTGAGCTGCTGCGCCGGTCGCGCACCGTGACCGATGTCCGGGAACGGCTGGGCGATGCCTTCGGCAAGAGCAGCGAGGGCCTGACCTTCCGCGAATACCTGTCGTGCTGGCGGGAAATGGGCATCGGCCTCGGCGTCGGGACCTTTGTGGGAACCCTGCCGGGGCTGGGCGCCACCGTGGCCGCCTTCCTGTCCTACGGCATCGCCAAGCAACTCTACCCCGAAAAGCGGATCGGCGAGGGCTCGATCCACGGCATCGCCGCGGCCGAGGCCGGAAACAATGCCACCGTCGGCCCGACCCTGGTGCCCCTGCTGGCCTTCGGCATCCCCGGCAGCGCCACCGCGGCCCTGATCGGCGCGGCCCTGATGCTGCAGGGCATCACGCCCTCGCCCCGCATGTTCACCCTGCATGCCGAGGTCGTCTATGCCCTGTTCATCATCCTGATGCTGGGCAATTTCGTGAATCTCGGCGTCGGCCGGGCCTTTGCCTTTCTGTATGCCCGGCTCGGCCAGGTGCCCGGCGAAATCCTGGTGCCGGTGATCATGGTCATGGCGGTCATCGGTTCCTATGCGGCGCGGGGCGATGTGCATGACATCTACATGATGCTGGGCCTGGGCTTTCTGGGCTTCATGATGCGCAGGGTCGGGGTGCCCGAGGCGCCGCTGATCATCACCTTCCTGATTGCACCGCTGCTGGAAGACAACTTGCGCCGGGCCCTGCTGATCAATCGCGGCGACTGGGTTCCGGCGCTTTTCGGCTCCACGCTCGGGATCACCCTTGCGGCCTTCGCGGTGCTGCTGCTGGTGGTGACCATGAAGGTCAACATCGGCAACCGTCTGGCACGCTACGGTCGCCAGGATCCGCAGTCGAGGTCAGGCTCGGAATGACAGCCGCTGCGGCGCCGTTGCTGTGGCTTCGGCGCCTGATGACTGCCCTGATCGGCGTCGCCGCGGCGCTGCTGGCCTACTGGCTCCAGGTGCCTCTGCCCTTCCTGCTCGGGCCGCTTGCGATGAGCCTCGTGCTTGCCCTGGCCGGCGTGCCGCTTGCCGGCCCGCCGTCAAGCTGGCTTAACGCCGTTCGCACGATCCTGGGTGTGGCCGCGGGTGCGTCGGTGTCGCCGACGCTCATGCAGCAGTTGCCCCAGACGCTGGGGAGCGCCGCGCTCGTGCCGGTGTTTCTGGCCCTTGCCGTGCTGCTGGGCTATCCGCTGTTTCGCTGGATAGCCGGTTTCAATTCGCCGACGGCCTTCTTTGCGACAATGCCCGGCGGATTTGCCGAGATGATCCTTTTCGGCTCCGAGAAGGGTGGCAACATCCGGGCGCTGTCGCTGGTCCATGCAACCCGGATCCTGACCATCGTCGCGGTCACGCCGATTGCGCTGACATTCTTTCTCGATGTCGAACTGAGCGTGGCGCCCGGCGTGCCGATGCGCGCGGTTCCGCCTTCCGATCTGCTGATCATGCTTTTCTGCGCGGTGGCAGGTTATGCGATTGCCCGGCGCATCCGCCTGTTCGGTGCACCGGTCCTGGGGCCGATGATCCTCACGGCGGCCGTCAGCCTTTCGGGGTTGATCGAAAACCGCCCGCCGTCAGAGGCGCTGATCCTCGCCCAGTACGTTATCGGGATCAGCATCGGGGCCCATTATGTCGGGGTCACCCTCGATGAGTTGCGGCGCTTCGTTGCTGCCAGCGTCGCTTATTCGCTGGTCCTCGGGGTGTTGACGATTGCCTTTGCGGAAGTCGTCTACAGGCTTGGAATCGCCGGACGGCTCGATGCGGTGCTTGCCTTCGCACCGGGGGGGCAGCCGGAAATGGTCATGCTGGCAATCCTGGCCGGCGCCGACATCACCTACGTGATTCTTCATCACGTCATGCGACTGGTCATTGTTCTGGCCGGAATGCCCCTGTTCGTCAGGGTTCTGCGCTGAGCCTCCGGGGTGCCGGCAACCGGTTGCACACCGGTCTTTCCCCGCCCGTTCGTGCCGGGATGATCAACCGGCGCCGGAATGTGGATGCCGAGCGGCCCGGACGGGCTGGCCATCTCGATCCGGAGGGCGCCCGCCGGCGGCGGTTGCCAGCCCTGGCAGGACCGGTCAGCGGGGTTCGGTAACGCCGTCGCCCCGCATGATCGATCTGCCCGGCTGGCAGGCCCTGCCGCGGCTGTCGCGCATCACTTGTTGATGAAGGCGGCTTCGCCCGCAACGCGCGAGATTTCGTGGCGGGAGATGCCGAGATCGCGCAGTTCGGCATCACTGAGGTTGTTCAGCGCTTCGAAGGTCGCCTGATACACGCGGTAGCGACGAAAGCTGTCCACGATGCTGCCGAAGAAGGCGCCGAGGCCGGCGAGGGCATCGACGAGGCCGGAGTTGCGGGCTGCGGGGCGGGTGTTGGTATTTGCGAAAGCCATTGTTCTGCTCTTTCAGTTTCGGATGTTCGGTGCATAGATAGACAAATGCTGCACCTGCACAATGGACAGGGTTGCAACGCCGCCATGCCGCCCGGGCATGGCTGGCCGGCCGCAGCCATGGCGAGTTTGCGCATCCGTGTTTGACCTGGGGCGGCCTTCAGGTCAGAAAGCGGATGGTGGCGCCGGGTCTTTGACGCTGCAGTGCAGCGAAGGGCGCCATGAGGTTTGCAGAGGATCGGCAGAGGGTCCCGGCGCCGGCCCATGCGGTGGCGATCGAGCTCGACCGGCGCGACCTGCTGCGCATCGAGGGAGGCTGGAGCCGGACCTGTTCCGGCTGCGGCTGCGCCTGCCCGGCCTTTGATGTCACCGAAGGTGCCGACGGCGGCCTGACGATTGCATCCGACCGCCTGCGCGTCACGCTTCGGCGGCGCCCGCTCTGGCTGGTCCGGGAGGCGTTTGTCGAAGGCCGCTGGCAGCTAACGCTCAGCCCTTTCCCTGGTCCTGCGGGGTTTTCCGGGCTCGCCGCCCTCGGGGCGGCCGGGCAGCAGCATCCCCGCCTCGCAGCCGACAAAACGCGCCAGCCAGCGCCGCAGCGGCCTTTCGGGCAGCACCGTGCCGGCAAATTCCTCCTGCGGGCGCAGGGGCGGCAGCGCATGGCGGCGCGGGGTGGCTGTGGTTGGCATCGGGTCTGTCCTTACGGTTTCCGGCGGCCTTGCTTGGGCCTGATGACGTCATGGCCTGCG
>SKWP01000010.1 GCA_007128865.1 Paracoccaceae bacterium | reverse complement strand
TCCAGAAGCACGATACCCGAAACGCCGCGAATGTTGGTCAGGCTGGCGCGCAGCTGGCCCATGTTGGCAATATAGCCATCGAGGTCGGCATCCTGCCCCAGCTCTGCCCGCATGACCGCCGGCGTCTTGGCGAATTCGGGAAGCGAGCTGGGCAGATAGGCAAACCAGTTGAAATGCGCCAGCCGCCACAAGCGCATGTAGACGGTTTCGCGGGCGGCAACGAAATCGGGGTAGAATTCACCCAGGAACGGGATGCCGGCACTGACAGCATCCGGGCTGCCGGACGGTGCGACCGGCGCTGCGCTATCGCCGGACGCATCGGGTTCGGCATGAACGGCGGCGGCTGCGGTCTGGTCCGAGTCCGGGGCCAGCTGCGTGAAAAGCTCCTGAAGGACCATGCGCAGGCGCCTGATCTGCGTTTCTCCGCATTGCGGCATCGACCGGCATTCATCCAGAAACCGTTCGAGGCTGAAGGGCGATGCGACCACCTCGGCGATGGTGACACGATCCAGATAGGGGCTGTTCCGCACCGCCTCGCGCAGGGGCACATGCGCATACCGCATGCGCAGCAGCCTGCCGACGCTCCATTGCTCCAGTGTCCGGGCACTGACTGTCTGGTCTGACGGCTTCAATTCTGACGACATTTTCATCGGCCGCGGGGGTTCTGATTGCAGATTCGACATTTCTGATCACCACAGAACGGTCGAAGACGCCATCCTGCATAAGAGGGCGCCGGATATCGAAAGTTGATTCGCGGCGCGCCTTGACAGGCGCCGGCGCTGGGGTTCAGCATCCGGCAAGGGGTTGCCGTCTGCACTGACCGCCGCGGCCATGCGAGGCCGCCACACAGGTCAGAGCCGAGGCCCCACTTTCCCGGCGGCGCTGCGCGCGCTGAATGGGGGCAGGGCGGGTTTGTCCGGCGTCCTTGTTGTCCGACATGGCGGCCCGAAATGATTGTGCCGGGCGGCGCAAGCGGGAAGCTTGTGTCAGGCGTTCAGCCCTGACGCGGTTGCAGGCCTTCCTCGATCTGGTCGGCAAGGGCCTCGGCACGGGCGGCCATTTCGGCAAGGCTTTCGCGCAGCCGCGCCGGGACGACCGGAACTTCCACCCGGTCGGGCTGGGGTGCCGGGCGGGTGCTGAGCTCGGCCAGCTCGGCCTCGCGTTCGGCCAGCCGGGCGCGGGTGTCGCGCAGCTGGTCTTCCAGCCCTGCGGTGCGGTCGGCCAGCATCAGCGCCGCCATCAGCAGCATCCGCGATTCCGGCATCCGGCCGATCTGGCCCAGCAGCACCTGTGCTTCGGCATCCAGCATCCGCGCGGCCGTCAGCAGGAAATGTTCCTCGCCCTCCTGACAGGCAACCTGGAATTCCTTGCCGCCGATGACGATGGTCTGTTCAGGCATGGGGTTTCTCCGAAATCAGCGGGGACAGCGCCGCAAGGACTTCCTCGATCTCGGCCATTTCGGCGCGGCGGTCCGCGCGCAGCGCCTCGAGCTCGGCGCTCATCGCGCGGTTTACGGCGGCCGGGTCGGCGGCACCGGCGCCGGCGGCCTCGGTCAGGGCGCGATTGGCCTCGGCAAGCTGGATATTGGCCTTGCGCAGGCGCTGCAATTCCAGCCCCTGAATATCCAGCTGGTCGGTCAGGCGGGCCAGCTTGCGTTCAAGCTGGGTCACGGTGCCGTCCTGCCGTTCCTTGATGCCGCGCACCCGCTCGGTCAGCTTTGCGTTGGCGCTGCGCTCGGCCGCAAGCGCTGCCTTGAGTGCGGCAATCTCGTCCTGCGCGGCCGAGGCGGCGGCAGCGGGCGCAGGATTGGCCGGCGCAGGACCGGGCGGTACAGCGGCAGCCGGGACGGGGCGGCGGGCGGCGCGTTCGGCGGCGCGGGCGATCCGTTCGAGCGCGAAACTGATCCTGCGTTCGATCTCGGCAATGTCGCTCATGGTCGTCCTCTCTGCCTCTGCACGGCCCCGCCGCAACGCCCCGCGATCCGGCCGCGACTGCGGGCGAATCGATGCGCCGCGGTCCGATCCGAGTCTAGCGCAAAGCAAAGCCCGATTCCGCCCCCCAATTCAAGCCTTTGGGGTCAAGGGTTTAGGCAGTGCGCTTGATCTTGCCGGCCGGGCTGCTATCAGGCGGCCGTCAGCCACAGCCCGAGCGAAGGAAAACCCCTTGGACATTGCCGCCCTGCGCGAGGCGCACCCCAAGCACTGGATGAAGGCCGCCGCGATCCGCGTTCTGGCCATGGATGCGGTGCAGGCCGCCAATTCCGGCCACCCCGGCATGCCGATGGGTATGGCCGATGTGGCGACGGTGCTGTTCGAACGGCATCTGAAATTCGATGCCGCCGCACCCGACTGGCCCGACCGCGACCGCTTCGTGCTGTCGGCCGGGCATGGTTCGATGCTGCTTTACGCGCTGCTCTATCTGACCGGCACGCCGGGCATGACGCTCGATCAGCTGCGCGCCTTCCGGCAGTGGGGGGCGGTCACCGCCGGGCATCCGGAATTCGGCCACGCGCCGGGCATCGAGACGACGACCGGCCCGCTGGGGCAGGGGCTTGCCAATGCCGTCGGCATGGCCATGGCCGAAGAGGCGCTGCGCGCCAGCTTCGGGCGCAAGCTTGTCGATCACCGGACCTGGGTCATTGCCGGCGACGGCTGCCTGATGGAAGGCATCAGTCACGAGGCCATCGGCCTTGCCGGCAAGCAGAAGCTGTCGCGGCTGGTGGTGCTGTGGGACAACAACAACATCTCGATCGACGGCACGGTTGACCTGTCCTGCGTGACCGACCAGCGCGCCCGCTTCGAGGCCGCGGGCTGGACGGTGCTGGCCTGCGACGGCCATGATCCTGCCGATATCGACCGCGCCCTGACCGCGGCCAGGCGTTCGGACCGGCCGGTGATGATCGACTGCAAGACCCATATCGGTTTCGGCAGCCCGAACCGGCAGGACAGCGCATCCGCGCATGGCTCGCCGCTGGGCGATGCAGAAATCGCGCTGGTCCGCGCGGCCTATGGCTGGCCGCATGCGCCCTTCGACATCCCCGCCGATATCCTCGATGCCTGGCGGGAAATCGGCGGTCGCGGCGCTGCCGAACGGGCGCAGTGGCAGACGCGGCTGGAAAATGTTTCGCGCGCGAAACATCTCGAATTCACCCGCCGCATGGCCGGCACGCCGCCGCGCGCGCTGGGCGCCGCGCTGCGGGCCGTCAGGCGCAAGGCATCCGAAGGCGCGCCCAAGGTCGCGACGCGCAAATCCTCGGAACTGGCGCTGGAGGCGATCAACCGGGTGATGCCCGAAACCATCGGCGGTTCGGCCGATCTGACCGGGTCCAACAACACGCTGACCAGCGGGCTCGGGGTTTTCGACGCCGACAACCGCAAGGGGCGTTACGTTCACTACGGCATCCGCGAGCACGGGATGGCCGCGGCGATGAACGGCATGGCGCTGCATGGCGGCATCCGCCCCTATGGCGGCACCTTCCTGTGCTTTACCGATTATGCGCGCGGCGCGATGCGGCTTTCGGCGCTGATGGGCCAGCCGGTGGTCTATGTGATGACCCACGACAGCATCGGTCTGGG